>NZ_RZOJ01000005.1:0-53680 GCF_003998845.1 Mesorhizobium sp. M4A.F.Ca.ET.022.05.2.1
TTCGCCATGGGCGGTACGAACGCAGTTCTGGCATTCAGGCAGGTGTAGAAGCCATGCAAGACGCCTCATTTGAGGTCACCTGTCGTATCTAGCTGCTTGAGGGGCGGGGCATTGTGATACAGGGAGAGCTGTGGGGTCCCTCCTTCTCGGCCTCGACGATGTGGAAGGAGCCTGTGCGGCGAAACGGGCTAGACGCCCCCAGGCCCAGAACTTGGGCGAAACCAACTCCCACCAAAGGACAGCCGGTTTAGTAGCCGAACAATGAAACCTCGCTCGACGAGCCGCCGTCTCTACTGTCTCCGGCCTCACGCGGTTGAAGCGAACAGCGCAGCAGCTACTGTTCCGCACAACTCGGATGGCAATTGGGACAAGTCCGCACATGTCGTCACGTACGCTGAACGCCGCAGGTACAGCCAAACTGGGGCGGGGCGTTTCTGCCGTTTTGATAGAATTCTATCAAACTGACAATTTTCCTTGCATAAATGCAAGGAGAGCTCGGTTGACTCCCCTCCTTTCTTGTCAAGGATGAGTTTGCAGGCTGCGGTGCGGCAGAAGCCGGACAGAACAGCGACCGGTCGAGTAAAGGCCTGCGCAAACCGCATATTGCGAGCGCCCGCGCGGAGGAAGACGCTCGTCCTGGTGAAAGGCAACGATGCTCAGGCGCCATTGCCATTTGCCGAGGGCGTCCGCGCGCCGAAAATTTCGAAGCAACAAAGGTGAGATCGAGAATGATGATGACGAAATACAACACAGCTCACCGTCCAGTGCAGTTCTACCGGCGGGTGGCGGAGTGGGATGGGCTGCCAAATGGAACGTAAAAAGATCAGCAAGGAGATGCTTGGCGATAGTCAGGCGCTGCGCAAGCTGCGTGAGCACCTTGTCAAGGTGGCCAAGGCGAAGACTACGGTCCTGTTGCGAGGTGAATCCGGAACCGGTAAGGAGCTGGTTGCCAAAGCCATTCACGAGCTCTCGCCTCGCGCCAAGCAGCCCTTCATCAAGGTCAATTGCGCGGCGCTCACCGAGACGCTTCTGGAATCTGACTTGTTCGGTCATGAGAAGGGTGCCTTCACCGACGCGAGCAGTTTGCGCAAGGGGCGCTTTGAGGCTGCCGACAAAGGCACATTGTTTCTGGACGAGATTGGCGAAATATCAGGTTCGTTCCAGGCTAAGCTGCTGCGTGTCCTGCAGGAGCAGGAGTTTGAGCGCGTCGGCAGCAACCACACCATTAAAGTTGATGTTCGCGTGATTGCCGCAACGAACAGGGACTTGGAAACGGCAGTTCAACGCAAGGAGTTCCGGCAAGACCTCTATTATCGCATCAACGTCGTCACTTTACGCGTGCCGGCATTGCGCGAAAGGCGAGGTGATATTCCGCTCTTGGCCGCTCAGTTTCTCAAGAATTTCAATACTGAGAATGATCACACGCTGACCTTCGCTCCCGAAGCGATTGAGGTGCTAATGAACTGCGAATTTCCAGGCAACATCCGAGAGCTCGAAAACTGCGTTCAACGGACGGCAGTTCTGGCGACGGGTCCATCAATCCTCAGAACTGACTTTGCCTGTTACGCGGATCAGTGCTTGGCCGCGGCGCTGTGGAAGAACGGACCGCCGACGTCAGAGAAGTCGACTACGATCCAGCCTTCCGCCGCCTGTGCCGCCCCGCCCGTCGGCGACGGGCAAGCGCCGATAGGCCCTGCCACGAGTCGTGGTAGGGTGCCCGATGCCGATACGGTCATTGCTGCCATGGAAAAGTGTGGCTGGGTGCAGGCAAAGGCGGCGCGCCTGCTCGGTTTGACCCCGCGCCAGATCGGCTACGTGCTGAGAAAACGCGGTATCGAGATCAAGCGTCTCTGAAACAACCCGCCGAGCAAGAGCTGGAGCAGGTCAAGCATTGGTGCTCTGGCGAGCCCATCGGCCAGGCTTACGAAGTGGGTGTGAACAGCGCTGCCAAGATTCCGGCCGTGTGCTTTCTACCACGTAGTCATACTGGGGCTCTGCGACTGACAAACTAAAAAGGAGTAATCCTATGGCTAGTAACTTCGCTCTACACCGCAAGGCAAATCAATTCGACGTGCCTGGATCCAGAAATAATCGATGTATTATTGGTGACACGCCAGCATGCGTAGAGGCGACGCGCAGATCTCCGCTGGCGGGACCTGGTCGATACATTAGCTGATGGCTTACCGCTCGATATCACGCAATCTGAGATGGGCATGAAAGTGAGTTCGACCGCTGGACAGTTGCCGACCTCGTCAGGTATTGGCCCCTGCGACCGGTTGATCTGCGATATCCAAATTCGCGGAAGTTGGTCGAGACGAAACTGTCGCCCCGGCTCGTGACCGACCGCGCGCCCGGCAAGACCGAGTTACAAAGTTGCCGAGGCAGTTTGATGTGCGTTCCTGCATCACTGTACGGGACACGACCTGACGGGAGACTATGATGCGTAGCCAAAAAGAAAAGATGCTCGCAGGCGAGTTTTACAATGCGGCGGATCCGGAGATCCAAGCTGACCTGTTGGCCACCGGGGCTTGGCTCAAGCGGTACAATGATACGCTGGGGCAGACCACGGGGCATTGGCATGAGCTTTTGTCCGAGCGGCTGGGAGAGGTTGGGCGCGGAACGGTCATCCGTCCGCCCTTTTTTTGCGACTACGGATTCAATATCCGCATTGGAGCCAATGCCTACATCAACTTCAACTGCGTTATTCTTGACGTGGTAGAGGTCAAAATCGGGCAAGGAACGGCAATTGGGCCTGCTGTGCAGATTTATACCGCCGATCATCCACATGATGCCGAGCAGCGGCAGGCCGGCCTGCAGGTCGGGCGTCCTGTTCACATTGGCAGCCGTGTCTGGATCGGCGGTGGAGCAATCATTCTGCCTGGCGTCACGATTGGTGATAATGCAGTGGTAGGCGCTGGCTGCGTGGTCACACGAGATGTTCCCGCCGGGGCAAAGGTAGTGGGAATTCCTGCTCGCGTGGCCGACCCACATAAACAGGCATAATCAACCTCGTTGACCCTGGAGGTGCATGCGAACTGTCGAAACTGTGCCGAATTTTTGTCGAAGCCATTGAGCGCTGCATATGTTGTCGCGACTCGGGCGCTTCAGTTCTTTTGCCACGGGGGTCACAAGATCATGTGCGTAATGCCGCCGCAACGTGCTCACGTCCCGCAGCAGCGGACCCTTTCACATCGCCCAACGAATTCAGAGCCTACGTTGTGCTGCCACTAGCATTACTACTCACGAATGTATTCCCAACTGAGTTTTCGCCCTTGGAGGCAAGCAGCGACTCACCAGCAATCGCCGGCCATTAATCCTGGCTAGCATCGACCCCGACGAGGCGAGCCGCGGCGTTGCGGATCGGCATGTCGATGACCGTGATTGCGCCTTCGGCAAGGAAACGACGTTCGTTTCTGGTCAGCGTAGCCGAATCGATCACCGCAAAATGTGGGCCAGTGGAGCGCTTCATCAGCTGTCTGGCATATGTGCGCAGCATCTGATCGTTGAAGCGGCAGCCCACGAAGAAAAAACCCCGGTTGACGCGCCGTTGCTTCACCGCGTCCGGGATCGGCGTCTGGATATCAATTTCGGTTAGGACTTCGACGTAATCGGAATCAGCCACGAGGAAGTTTGCCGCCGGCCTGACGCTGCCGTGCGGCGCATAGAGCACCGTCCTAGCCACTTGTTCGGCCTCGAGTTCTGTTCCTGACAAATCGTAAGTTCTCGTCCAGATGTTACCGATTCCGGTCGCGCGCGTCGTTCCTTGTATCTCGACAACGTCTGTTTGGCCGGCCTCTGCAAGGGCTGCTCGCATGGCGCCATCGTACCAGCTGTCGATGATGACAGACAGTTGAAGGGTTGCGAGCCAGGCGTGAAGAACGGTCGGCTCGGCGGGGGCTGCGAATATCTCCGCCATCCACGCTTGGAGAGTCCGACGATGTCGGCGCTGCTCGATAAACTGCGCGACCGACCACATATTGGTGCGAATCCTGGAAGGGGCAGGCGCCCGCTTGTTGAGGGCCGCGGCGACATCTTCAGGGGTGCAAGGTACAGGTGATTCCGGTGGGTTAAGCTGCAGAAGACCAGGACCGAGATAGGGGATCACTCGATCGGCCTTGAGAGCGCCGTTCAGCAGGTCAATCAGTTTTTTGGCAAAACTGCCCCGGACGACGACGAGATGGTCCCAGCTCAGCATCGTGTTCATACGCGTTTCCTCTCCGCCACTGAACCCACCGGCATCAGGCCCCGTCGGAAATCTTCATCGCCTCGACGGTGATCGGCAAACGCGTGTCGCGCGGAAGGTCGGGCAGCATGAGCCGCCAACCGTTCCTGAGCGTCACGGTCCCGCCCCATAAGTCAGCGTTCTCAATCTCGGTGATCGGCTCTTCGAGATCCTTCTTGGGGACATAAGCCGACAAGCCAGTAGCGGTCCTGCGAATCATTACTTTCATCCGGCTGTTCCCCCGTTGGAAATGCCTTCAGCTCCGCAGGGAACCTCGACTTTGTCGAGGCTAATGAGTTCGCGCGCTCGCATGCCGACGACCGTGCCACGATCGATCCATTCGACCGCATAGATGAAGAATTGCTGGAGAAAGGTTCCAATGTCGCGCACGTAGCCTTCGTCGCCCTTCCGCACGAGGTTTTCGCCGATCTCCTTGCCGGGATAGGTGCCGTCGTTTTTTATGTGGCGTATCGCACGGACCCGCTCACCCTGCATGAACCGTGGCGGTCTGCCGATTTCGACCTCCTGTTCGCGTCTGGACCACATGCTGTCCATTCCTTTCTCGAGGCTTTTGTTGTGGTCGCGGGTTGCAGGCGTCGTCGTGCGGCGAACCCGACCGTTTCGGTAGGAATCAAGCGGGAACGCAGGTTTTCGGTACCGGACAGACCGACACGCATTGCTGCGTATCGAAGGCCTCCTTGCATTCGGTGCACTTGTTTGGATCGATCACATAGGCGTCGCCCTTGAACTTGATCGCTTCCGAAGGACATTCGAACTCGCAGGCCCCGCATTGGGTACATTGGGATGCGATGATCTTTAAAGCCATTCTAACTCCTGGTTATCGGACGAGACGGCTCAGGCCGTCGCCGCTAGTGGTCTGATCCCAAACTCTGCCGCGTAAAGTGCGCTGACTGCGGTCTCGA
Organism: Mesorhizobium sp. M4A.F.Ca.ET.022.05.2.1; assembly: GCF_003998845.1. NCBI lineage: Bacteria > Pseudomonadati > Pseudomonadota > Alphaproteobacteria > Hyphomicrobiales > Phyllobacteriaceae > Mesorhizobium > Mesorhizobium sp. M4A.F.Ca.ET.022.05.2.1. The sequence goes on from NZ_RZOJ01000005.1 coordinate 5,146, forward strand.
TGTAGTCATGGCCATAGGCGTCGGTTACGCGCAGTCCAGCTCGCGAGAGTTGTTCCTTCGGGCGATTTCCGATCTTGGCGCATAGCACTATGTGTATGCCTTCGAGCGCTGCGATGACGCCCTCGAGGATGGCGTCTTCGCCCCCGCCTCCGAGGCAATACCGCTCGACCTTCCGATGCCCGACCAAGCTGATCCCTCTAGGCGAGACTTCATAAACCTGGAATTCCTTCGCGTGGCCGAAGTGTTCGTTGACCCGTCCACCTCCCTTAGTGGCCACCGCAACCAGAAGCGACTTTTCGGAGTCTGTTGCCTTGACCATACCGATGGCCTCGCTCCTCGCCGCCTCATGATCACGGCGCTCGTGTGCGACCACCTGCCGATAGGCCTGACGCTTGCCAGCATCGTAGGCGACATCGTCGGGAATCCCGTCCAGCGTGAATTCCTGGCCACGATCTTCACCGAGCAGGCCGACAGCATCTGCCCGGCACTGCCGGCAGTGGCGCATCAACTTGGCGCCACCTTCAAGTCGATCCTGAAGAGCCATCATCTCCATTGCCGTTGGGCCGCGCTGCCCGATGAGTCCGTAGTGGGTACCGTGCGCCGGGTCCGAAATCAGAGGCATCACGTTGTGCAGAAACGCGCCCCGCTCCCTGACCATTTTGTTCACCTCAAACAGGTGCTGGTCGTTCACTCCAGGAATCATCACCGAGTTGATTTTGGTGAGGATGCCGCGCGCGCTCAGCATCTCCAGGCCCAGCATCTGCCGCGCGTGCAAGATTCGAGCGGCTTCGATGCCGAAGTAGCGGCGATTTTCATAAAAGATCCATGGATAGATCTTCGCGCCGACTTCCGGGTCGACCATGTTGATGGTGACCGTCACGTGATCAACATTCATTTCGGCAAGCTCGGCGACATGGTCCGGCAGCACGAGCCCATTAGTGGAGACGCACAGCTTTATGTCGGGGATTTCCCTGATGACGCGGTCGAGCGTTGCCTTCGTTTTCTCCCAATCGTAACAGGCATCCCCCGGCCCAGCGATGCCAAGAACCGAAAGCTGCGGAACTTTGTTGGCAACGGCGATGACCTTGCGTAGCGCTTGGTCGGGCGTCAACTTCTCAGACACAACACCAGGCCGGCTCTCGTTGGCGCAATCGTATTTGCGATTGCAATAGTTGCACTGGACATTGCAAGCCGGCGCGACCGCCACATGCATACGCGCGAAATAATGATGCGCTTCCTCCGAAAAGCAGGGGTGATCCTTGATCCTTTCCCAAATAGCCGGATCCCCTTCGCCCGGGCTGGTCGGCGACGAGCCGTAGGAGGACGATGCGCAGCCACCGGATTTCGCGGCTGCCAGAAAACCCTCGGATGTCGTGCTAGTCGGCCCCTCAATCGAAACTGTCGGTGAGGACATCAAACGGCTCCGTTGCTGGTAACGTCGCGGTTCAAGGTGCAAGAGCCATACCAACTGAAAAAAGCGGCTTCAGTTCACTATTCGGGTCGATATCGCATTGTGTCAGGCCGGCGCGACACAATTTTGTCCTGCTTGCGACAGTGCAAGTCCAAATCCGTTCAGAAGCACGAAGCACTCCTTGTCGCGCACAGGGCGCGCAAGACCACTGGCCTGACGATTGGCTCATCAGGCTCTTAGAATTTCCTTCACCTCGATACTATGCCGGCGTATCGCCTAGCCGACTTGTCGCAGCTTGAGGCCGAGAATTCGAGCCGCATTAGCCTGAACCCAGCCGGCCTTCTCCATTGTGTCGATCAGCCGTCACGCTCCGTCCGCCGCGGTCTCAGCCCCCGTCCGGCCGTATCGTTAGAATCGCAAGTGGCTATCTCGTGTTCAGGGGGCGCCGATGCGCCGAACCGGCATCGTGCTGGCCCGTGAGAGCTCGTCGATGACATTGCCACGTTCCGAAAGATTGGTTCCTTCCAGAGGAGAACGCCAAGCACGCAGTTCTCCGGCTCGGACGTTGCCGGGGAAATAGCATTGCGAGATCAGCTCAACTGCCGACGGCGCAAAGCCATGGTTCTCCATATTTCAAGGGTAAGCGCTGTGTCCTTCCAGGAGGACCCGCGATCTGTGGGCCTGCCGATTCTGAGGTGGATCGGAGATCGGCTTGTGTCTGAACTTGAACTTACGATTGACCCTGAGCGGCAGCCTCGGCGTTTTCGAGGGTGATCAACGGCGCTGTTGGTCGGCGGCATTGGTCGATGGACGACAAGGCACGGAGTCATTCCGAGACCCTGGAGCCGACGCGGTGATCTCGGAGGTTGCCCGGCGCTACGGGCTGCGGCCGCGGCGGAACGCTCGCAAGCTTGCGACGTCGGCAGGACAGGCCACTCCCGCCTAGTGGTTTCGGTGGCGCCACCGGAACGACCCGTTGGGCCTATCCGTGCACCAGAGCTCAAGGCCACGGCCTGAGAATCGGCCGCCGCTCACCCTACTTGGTTCCTCAGCCGACTGCGCTAAGAAGGAGAGCAACTTCCGTCGGCGCGAGGATCATTGCGTCGTGGCCAGTGGCGAGTTCCTGCCACGCCCAGCCATCCTGCTTCGCGACCCATTCTCGCGCTCCCGCCATCGGCGGGTGGAGTGGATTAGTGCAGACGACATAGGTTCGGGGTCTGCCGTTGCCGAGCGGGTGCTCGAGCTTAAGTCCGCTTTCGTAGGTGCCTGCCGGATGCGGTGTTATCCGGCGCCGCACCCAGTCCGTGAGCGAGTGTCCCTCGGGAATGCCGAATGCTGTTGGCGGCGGAGTCGGCATGAAGATACCCCGTCCTTCCTCCGCAACCAATTTTCGACGGGCCGCGACGATGTCGGGGGGCATGGTGCTGAATACACTTTGACCGCTCTCGACGATGGCGCTGTCGAGATAAACGAGATGGCTGATATGGTCGGGTATCCGGTCGGCGGCGCCGGTGATGCTGATGCCGCCTAGACTGTGACCGACAAGGATCACATCGCTCAGCTCTTCCGTCACAATGTGGTTGACGATGTCGGTCACGAATGTGTCGGGCGTGATGTCCTTGCACAGCAAACGTGCGCGTTCGCCGACACCTGGTCGGCGTGGTCACGTGGCATCCCATCTTGCGAAGATTGGCAGCCACGTCCCGCCAACACCATCCGCCATGCCAGGCACCATGCACTAGCACATACGTCTTTGCCATGGGTTGTGCCGTTCCACTTGCTCACCGGCCGTTGTGGCTGCCATCCGGCACGATGGCCGGGCGTTGTCCCAAAGGGGCTCGACCACGTGACCGGTGGTAAGTCCGGCGCACAGGGCAGCGCCGTGGCCTGAGGACACCGCTAACGAGTCAAGGAAATTTGAATTGCGAAAGGCCAATATTCACTAGCTCTTTGCAAGTGGATGGAGAGGCTCATGGTGTGCCGCAGTTGCTCGCTGCCGGCATGCTCTTGGCACGGTCCCGGCTGATCATCCGAACTTGAACAGGACACCAAAGCCGCCGCGCGGATAGTTCCACTCGATGTCGCCGCCTTTCTCGCACAATATCCGGCAGGTGCCGCATTCCATGCAGCCGTCGGCGGTGATCTCGACTTGACCCTTGTCATTCAACTCATAGCATTTCGCCGGACAGACGTAGGTCAACGCAAGCAAGTTCGCGCTTGGCTTGTCGTGCGGTCGCACTATAATATGGGGGCGGCCGGAATCGACCAGATAGCGGTTCTGGTAAAGTTTGTCCTCGACACGAACCTTCGTCACTGCGATCGTCATCTTGTACCCTCTTCAGCGCCATGCCAATGCCAGGCGGACCGCGTCGCTGACCAACCCCCAGCGCGAGCGCGCGTTGATGAAGGCGGCCGTGGTGTTCTTTTCCTTCTCGATCTTCGGCGTGCCGTCGACACGCATGAAGTTCTGAGCGGCATGCGACATCAGCCGCGGATAGCTGTCAAAAAAGTTGCTGGAATTGGTGTGGAGCAAGGCTGGCATGTCCTTGTATTTCTTAAGATCCTTGATCACAAAGGAGTCATCCAGCATCGTCTTGTAGAGCGCAAGGTTCGCTTTGGTCATAGGACCGTTGCGGCTTTTGACTTTGATGATCGCCTCAGCCGCGACACGACCCGAGGTCATGGCAAGGTTCGAACCCTCACGGTGAATGGCATTGTTCAGTTGCGCTGCGTCGCCGACGATGACCCAACCGTCGCCGAAGAGCTGCGGAATGGCCTTGTAACCACCTTCGGGGATAAGATGGGCGGCATATTCTTTCACCTCCGAGCCAGCGATCAGCGGCCGGATCGAAGGATGGTTTTTCATCGCATCCAGGAGGGCGGACGGGCTCTCCATCGTCGCGGCGAAATCCGAGACCAGGCAGCCGATGCCGAGTGATATCGACTCCTTGTTGGTGTAAAGGAAGCCGAGCCCGGCCATGCTGCGAGAGATCGTGCCCACGGCCTCGATTACGCAGCCTTCATCGCCCTTGACCCCGAACCGCTGGCCAATGACCTCTTCGGGCAAGAAATGCATTTCCTTGACGGCAAGCGCCACGGTCTCCGGCTTCGGCATCTCGCGCAGGCCTGCGCGAGTGCCAAGCAATCCCGACACCCCTTCTGCGAGAACGACCACATTCGCGAAGACCACTCCGCCAGCCCGGTCTGTGCGGACGCCGATCACCTTGCCATTGCCATCACGGACGAGTTCCGTCGCGGTCGTCTCACACAGGACCGTCGCGCCAGCCTCGCGCACCTTGCGGGAAAACCATTTGTCGAACTGGGCGCGAATGATCGTGTAGCGGTTGGGTTTCGCCTCATTGAAGTCGTCCGACCGGTAATGAATTCCGGTGTGAGACGTGTCGTCCAACACCCAAAGTCGCTGTTCGACCAGGTGCCGCTCGAGGGGCGCATCATCCCGGAAGTCCGGGATGATCTTCTCCAGCATGTTCGCGTACATTATGGCACCCTGGACGTTCTTAGAGCCCGGATATTCCCCGCGCTCCAACTGCAGTACCTTCAGCCCCTGGCTTGCCAAAGTGTAAGCAGCTGCGTTTCCAGACATGCCGGCTCCGACCACTATGGCATCGAATTGTTCAATCATGTCCTCTCCCTCAACTCGCAAGCTTGTCTCGACTGTGCGGCGACAGCCGCCGGGTGAAGGCTTCCGTCAGTGCGGGCAGGAAGCGGATTGCATCCGTGACGATCCCGAGGTGGGCGAACTCGAAAATCGGCGCGTTCGGATCGGTGTTGATCGCGACGATGAGATCGGCCCCCTCGACCCCAACTCGGTGCTGGATGGCGCCGGAAATTCCGGCCGCGATGTAAAGCTTCGGTCGAATGGTCTTGCCAGTTTGTCCAATCTGTCGATCAGCCGGCATCCAGCCCTTCTGGACCAAGGGGCGCGAACAGCCATGCTCGGCGCCGATCGCTCGGGCAAGATTCTTCACAAGCTGAAGGTTCTCCGCCGCTCCGAGACCGAGGCCTCCCGCAACCACGACATCCGCATAGGCAAGATTTGCCATTGCCGACTGGTTATCCGGTAGGAAGCCGAGGACTTTGGTGACGATATCGTCCTCAACGAGCGACAGCTTGTGCCGCATGACACGCCCGACCGGCTTATCCACCCGTTGCGGCATAGGCATGACCCTTGGTCGCACCGTCGCCATTTGCGGCCGGTAATTTAGTGTATAGATCGTACACAACAATGAGCCACCAAAAGTCGGACGGGTCGCGGCGAGTGAACCGTCGGAATCTACATCAAGTTCGGTGCAGTCGGCCGTGAGCCCCGTCTGCAGGGTCGTCGCTACCGAGCCTGCAAGATCCCTGCCCAGTGTGGTCGCGCCGAGAAGGAGGATTTCGGGTTTATGGGTATTGACCAGATCCGTGAGCGCCTTGGCGAACGGCTCGTTCCGGTAGTCGGCGAGCGGCGGCGCATCGACGATGTAGACAAGATCCGCCCCGTAAGCGAAGGCCTCGGCAACAGCGTCCTCGACCATCTCGCCCGGCGGTCCCAGCACGACGCCCGCGAGCTGGACTTCAAGCTTGTCGGCCAATTTGCGGCCTTCGCCCAGCAGTTCGAATGATACAGGATGCACATTGCCGCGTTCGAGCTCGAGGAAGACCCACACGTGCCGGTAGTCTTTGAAATGGTCGGGAAGTTCTTTCTTTACACCGGCACGGCCGGGGGCAATGCGAGGGGTGGTTTGGCTTGCGGTCGACATTTTCTGCTCCTGGCCGTCACGTGCCGCTGTTGAAGGCCAGCTCATGTTCCAGCGCCGGCCGGCGGGTTAAGATATCGGCGATGAGTTCATCGGCTATGTCCTGCAAGCCCCTTTCCGCGGTGTCGATCTGCGCCGCCCTTTCTGCCCGTGCGGTGGGGGCGAAAACACGCTTGACGACTGTAGGCGAGCCACGCAGACCGCACCGGGTGAGATCGTCAATGCCGGCGTCGGCTGCAGTCCACTTCACGACTTGCCTGCGCGCCGCGCACAGAGCCTGCTGGAGCGAGCCCCGGCGGATTTCGTTGGTGTCTTCCAGCATGGTAATGAGGCAAGGGAGTCTGCTCTTCAGCAACTGGGTGCCGCCTTCGGCGCGACGCGCGACTTCGATCTCTCGCGTATCGAGATCGATGGAGGCAATCTTCGCGACATAGGTAAGTTGCGATAAATCTAGGCGCTTGGCTATGCCCGGTCCGACCTGGGCGGTATCGCCGTCAATCGTCTGCTTGCCGGTGAAGACGATGTCCGGCCTGCCGAAAGTCTCCCCAATTTTTGCGATTGCTTGCGAAAGAGCAAAGGAAGTCGCCAGCGTATCGGATCCGGCAAAATAGCGGTCCGTCAAGAGAACTGCTCGGTCAGCACCGTAACCGAGCGCCTTTCGCAGCGAGTCCTCCGCCATGGGCGGACCCATTGTGAGCACAGTAACCTCGCCACCATGAACGTCGCGCAGTTTGAGCGCTTCTTCGAGGGCGAACAGGTCGTAAGGATTGATGATGGTCGGAACACCCTGACGCATGATCGTGTTCGTCACCGGGTGCACGCGGATCTGTGCCGAATCCGGCACCTGCTTGATGCAGATTACGATATGCATTGGCGGTTTCTCTAAGCTCCCAGTCCGGATTCGTGCTTGGCGGTTCGCCTCATTGCCTGCATCGTTCATGCCAAGTCGTCTTCCTGCCTCTATTCCAGAAGGTGGCTTCGTTTGCTTCCGAGGAGGCGTCATGAGGACTGGATTTGTCGACTTCTCGACATTGTCGCGTCGCAGCCGTGTCGGGCTCATTACTTTCCGAACCGCTTCAGTGCAGAGTCGAGCGGGACGAAGGCGCGGCCAGGTGCGGGACATATGTTTGGATCGTGGTCCCTTAGCACCTTGAACACACGTTGCGTGAGCGGCGAGGAAGTCGCGAAATCTTCGTAGGCGCGTTCCAGCTTGGCGCGCACCCGCGCGGCGATTACCTGGTTAGGCAGACCGGAGAAATCTTCTTCGGCAAGGTATTGGCCCACGCGCTTCATGATATGGAGCCGCGAGACATTCATCACTTTCGGGTCGTAGGAGACGCCAAGGCAGGCGAAGAAGTCCTCCGCGGCCGACAGGCCCTTCAGTCGCGCTAGGATATCGGTGCGATCGATCGGGCGGCTATCAGCGGAGCAGTTCATTGTATTCTCCCGGCGCGTAATTGTGGTGTCGATGCATTGGTGACATTGCTGACGGCGTGCCGACCTCTGGCACGGCGGCTGGGCAAGAGACTTGGCGATCTCAAGCTTTTCTGAAGTGGTGAAGGCGACCCCGAGTTTGACTGCTCTCCATTGCGCAGGGTCGTCACGTTGAGGAAGACCTCACGGCTCGTCGGCTATTGTGCCGCTCGGACCCGGGCCGGAATGAAGCTGTTCTGCACCTCGCCCGCACAGTCCAGCACTGGGAACGGCCCGTAGCTTCTCGGTGATCGCAGGCAGGACCTCAAGCACGCGGTCTACGTCATCTTCGCCGTTGTCACGCGACAAGGAGAAGCGGACTGCCCCACATGCCGCGTTCATAGCGATCAGAACATGGCTCGGTTCCAGTGAGCCAGAGGCACAGGCGGACCCGGCGGAACAGGCGATTCCCAGCCGGCTCAGGACAATTGGAATTGCATCGCCTTCGATACCTTCGAATCCAATGTTTGCAGTGTTTGGCAATCGCTCTTGCGGATCGCCGTTGATGGATGTGTTTGGGATGCGCTGGATGATCCCGTTCTCAAGGCGGTCGCGCAACCATTTTATTCGTTTTGTCTCGTCCATGAATTTCAAGGCGAGTTCGGCCGCCATGCCCAGTCCGACTATGCCGGGTGTGTTTTCAGTGCCTGCACGCCGGTCGCGCTCTTGGTGCCCACCCTTGATCATGGAGGAGAAGCGCACGCCACGTCTTACATAAAGCGCGCCTATCCCCTTTGGACCATGCAGCTTGTGGGCGGAGAGCGACAGCATGTCGATCGCGGTCGATTTCAGCTCAATCGGAAGCCTTCCGACCGCCTGCACTGCATCAGTGTGGAAAAGCGCGCCGACTTCCCTGGCTAGATCGGCAAGCTTAACCACGGGAAAGATCGTACCGGTCTCATTGTTCGCCCACATTATCGAGACGATTGCCACTTGTGGAGTGAGAGCGGTTCTGTAGGCGTCCAGGTCGAGCCGGCCGTGGTGATCGACTGGGATAATGTGCACCTTGACGCCGCGCGTCTTTTCAAGGTGCGCGCACAACTTCAGAACGGCCGGATGTTCAACCGCGGAAGTCACTATTTCCGTTCGGTCGGGCATCACCTCCAGCGCCGAAAGGATGGCTGTACTGTCGCTTTCAGTCCCGCCCGAGGTGAAGATGATCTCGTCCTCGAATCCCGCGCCGATGAGGGCTTGCAACTGTTGCCTCGCCTTTCTCACGGCTTCAGCAACCGATGCGCCATAGGCGTGCATGGACGAATGATTGCCAAATTGCTCCGTAAAGAAAGGCAACATCGCTCCAACGACTGCAGGATCAACCCGCGTCGTTGCGTTGTTGTCGAGATAGACAGGGTTCATGGGAGTGATCCTTCAACTGCTGAAATGATTCAAGGGTAGGCGGGCCATTGAACCTCTGGCGCATATCGTATCTGGTAAGGTGGGCGGCCGGGCGAGCGATGGCTTGGCTGACCGGTCGCTGTCGACATTGCCCTTTGGTGGCGGCATCTGCCGGGAATTCAGCTGTTTCGGGCAATTTTGTTTGCTTGCCCACGGCAACGATCGATGATCGCGATTTGGCGCATCACCGAACGCAATTGTTCCGGGCCGACAGTGCGTGTCGGCCGGTTCCAGAGCGCCGGCGGTGCCGGTTCGACGCAGTATTCCTTGGCGTCGCTATAGTCGAACATAGCCTGTTCCCTCGCAATCATTTGCAGGACTTGCCGCAGCCGCACGTCTCACGCGCATTGGGGTTATCGAAAACAAAGCCGGATGTTTCGAGCCCAGTGACGAAGTCCACGGTCATGCCGGCTGCATGGGGTTGGGAGCCTCTATCCATGAACACCTTGAGCCCATCTCGCTCGATGATCGCATCGCCCTCACGTGAGACGCTCTCCAGGCCCATTGAGTATTGGAAGCCGGCGCAGCCGCCGGCATGGACCATGATGCGAAATCCTTCCGCCGGCTCGCTGGCGCGGTAAAGAGCGGCCTTGATGGCGGCAACAGCGTTGTCGGTGAGCGTAATCATGGCTCGATTTCTCCTCGGTCCGACGTTTTCGCGGATCATCTCGCATGGACCGTGCCAAAGGGAAGACGTGTCAAAAACCGTAGGACATCCCGACGTCTCTTATGCTCGATTGCTGGGGAGACGTCCGACAACCGACACTTACTGTCGGATTTGTCGCGTCCGCGTCACAGGAAGGGCGCCTGAGTTCGCGATGCACTCACGCGTAAAGCAATGAACAGAGCCAAAGATGTTCAGAGCTTGCCGCGGAGCAACTGGCACGATTTTTGTGAAGCCTTCGTTGCGGCGGCAAAATTGCCGGCCGATTCACCTTTGGGTTGCCCTCGCAATCGAAGAACGAAGGAGAGCAATATGATCCATCAGACCCGCCTTGAGTGGGAAAGCAGCACCGCCGGTGGTACCCGAATGCTCGATCGGCCGATTGGCGCCGACCACCCAACAATCGCTCTCTACCGGCGATTGGCCGCTGACCGCCCGGAGACAGGATTCGACTGGCATGTGCCTGACGATCGATCGCGTCCGCCGTGCACACCCCTGAGGCCCGTTTTTCGATCGATCGTCAAAAGAAGAACGGGGCAGGGGTAAAAACATGGATCAGCGCAAGAAGCGGTCGCCCAACGAAATCCGGCGTGCGTGGGAAGTCTGTCCGAACATTCCCGCGCGTGATTTCGCAGCCCAATTGGCCATTTCGGAAGCGGAACTGGTCGCGGCCCATTGCGGTTTCGGCGCGGCACGCATCGACCCGCGCGTCAATCACGTTCTGACGGGCCTCGAATTCGTGGGCGAAGTGACGGCGCTGACCCGCAATCAAGGTGCCGTGCACGAAAAGATTGGCGTCTTCAACAGAGTGATAACCGGCAACAATCACGCCATGGTCCTTGGTGACGAATTCGACCTTCGCGTCTTCCCGCAAGCTTGGAGGTATGGTTTCGCTGTTGAAAGGCGCCATCGCGGCGGAATCCAGCGCAGTTTGCAATTCTTCGACGCCACCGGCGCAGCAGTGCATAAGGTGCATCTCAGGCCGGTCTCCAACCTTCATGCCTATCGAAAGCTGGTGGCCGAGCTCGTATCCGCCAACCAGGAGCCGACCATGTCGCTTAAGGCGAGAGTAGCCGACCTGGGCGCGAGGACTGCGGACTGGGCCGGCACGGTGGACGACCTACGCGAGCACTGGAGCCGGCTGACTGACGTCAACCTTCTAAAGACGCTCAAGCTCAGCCGCTGCCAGGCTTTGCGCATGGTCGGCCAGGATTACGCTTGGCTGCTCGACAATGCCGCAGTTGGCGCCGTGCTCCAGCGTGCGGCCGAAGACGAATTGCCGATCATGTGCTTCGTCGGCAACCGAGGTTCTATCCAGACCCATTCCGGCTTAATCAAGTCGGTCAAGCAGATCGGGCCGTGCATCCATGTGCTGGACGAAACGTTCCGGCTGCATCTCAGGACCCACCAAATCCGTGAGGTTTGGGCCGTGCGCAAGCCGACCAATGACAGTCACGTCACCTCGCTCGAAGCATATGGGTCCGACGGCAAGATCATCATCCAGTTGTTCGGTGCGCGCAAGGAAGGCGAACGCGAGCGCGACGACTGGCGGGTTCTGGCGGAAAACCTGCCTCGTTTCCCCGACAGCTACATGAGAAAAGACCGATCGTCGTCGGTGGGACGCCGGCGCCCATCTGCCTCCGCAGCCAGTAGCCGGGCATTGAAGCCGAGACCGGGGACACGATGACGCAATAAGCGCGCTGTATTATCGCAACGCGATGAGCAGGAAGCAATTTGGCGCTGCCCCATCGACCGCATGGTTACGACGAAGCCGCGGCCTTTGGGCCGAGCTCAGAGGTGGCAATAGCGTGAACGCCGCCGACCGTCACTCCCCACCAGGCGGTCAGGTTTTGCGGTTCGGGCCGAGCAAAAATACTGTCAAGACAGCGAGGAACGTGGCAACCGCGCTGTAGACAAAGACACTGGCAATACCCGTGTGATCCACCAATAGGCCACCGAAAGTTGTGCCGGCTGCGATGGCCACTTGGAAGGTTATGACCATCAGTACACCAGCGCTCTCGGCCTGTTTCGGAGCGGCGCGTAGCACCATCCATGTCTGCAATCCGACCGGGACCGCGCCAAAAGCAAAGCCCCATACGGCAACTGCAATTGCCGAGGTCAAGGCCGATGCTCCCATAGTCAGGAGCGAGACAGCGGCTACGGCAATGAGCAGGGGCGGCAGGGCCGCGACCGCCTTGAGACTGTGTTTGGTGAGGAATGCGCCGGCTAAATTGCCGAAGACGCCGGCCGTGCCAAAAGCAAGGAACACGAGCGGGATTGACTTCTTTTCGAGCGCAGGAACGCTCTCGAGAAAGGCGCGGATGTAGGCGAAGCTGGCAAAATGGCCGGAAGCGACCAATAGCACGACTAGCACCGCAACCTTCATCGCCGGATTCTTCGCGACATCCAGCGGACTGCGGAATCTGCGCACTTCGATCGGAGGCAGTGGCGGAATGGTTACGAGTTGCACGAGCAGCGCAACGGCACTCACGATTGCGGCGACCTTGAACGAGGCTCGCCATCCCCAAATGTCACCGACATAAGCGCCGATTGGAGCCGCGCAGACGGAGGCGACAGAAACGCCGGTGAGGATGATCGACATGGCGCGCGGCATGAGGTGACTTGGAACCAGCCGCATCGCCAACGCTGCCGAAATAGACCAAAAACCACCAAGCGATATGCCAAGGACGACGCGTGCCGCCAGCAAAACCGGCAGCGACCCCGCAACCTCTGCCAGAACGTTCGACAGGATCAGCAGGAGCGTCATCGCCCAGATGACGACCCTGCGGTCCAGACGCTTTGTCACGATGGCGATTATCGGTGCCGAGATCGCCGCGACGATTGCGGTCGCTGTTAGCGCCTGTCCAGCCGTGCCCGTGGTGATACGGAGATCATGCGCGAGCGGTGTCAGAACGCTGGCGGGCAGAAACTCTGCCGTCACAAGCCCGAAGGTGCCGAAGGAAAGCGAAATGATGGCACCCCATGCAGGGCCAGAACGTTGATAGGGACTTTCTGGGTCAAGCCGATCTCGGTCGAACAAAGCCGCGTCCACTAAATCTGTCGCCGATTCGGTCATGAATGAGTTCTCCGGCTAGGAGCTGTTGCAGCAGGGGTGGCTACATCGCCGGGGATCAAAGCCGCGAGACCTTCCGGCGGCGGCCAGTCGGCATCAGTCGAGGCCTCGGCGCCCGACGCATCCGAGGCCTCATCGGAGGGCCGACGGACCCAACCGTCGACAATGCGGGAGAGTTCTCGGCGCGGTCGCATCGATCGCATTCGTCGAAGTGCGGTCTGTTCACTGCGAACCAAGCAAGCCGAACGCGGTGTCCTCGATCGAGGCCTTGATGGGGGGATGATCGACGATCTCTATATTGCTTTGAAGCAGGAAGTTCCGTCGCCATATGTGGTTATCCTGGCAGCCAGAATTGAGCGGTTGTCGCAAGCACCAAGGCGGTCGCAATGAGTGCAACGAGGCGGAAGTCTGATCGATGGCTGCGGTTCGATGGCCGCGCGATCGACAAAATTGAGGTGATGAGTTATCCCTTTTGAAGCCGTTGCTCCCAATTCTGGGATAAGGTAATTGCAGGCGGTCCCAGCAACGTCGGGCGGCCTTTTTGGTGATCGAATTCATGGGACGACACTCTCGGTCCGTGACGCATCTGCGAATGACTCCGCAAGTTCCGTGCCATCAACGACAAATCTGGCTCTGCTGAGCGGGTGGTGGAGGCACGAGCGTGGGCTATCCCAAGAGCTTGCCGCAAGGTTGTTCGAAGTTGAGGTGCCGGATAGACCGCAAATATGTCGGGCGGCCTGGGGTTGGCCAACACGAAGATGCGCAAGTTCAAAAGGACGAGCTGAACCCTTGCCGATATCCATCCGAGGCTGATCTGGAGAAGGTCAAGAACTGCGTCTTGAAGGCTTCCGCCGCACCGGCAAATGCTAAGCCAAGGTGCTGGGCAAGATGGACAGGGCCATCCAACCCGTCGACTGGACGCTCATTAATGGCGTCGGTGTGGCTCTGTAGCTGGCGAGAAAAACGCCCTGCTGAAAGACAAAAGCTCGTGTGGCCGGCTCTGAAGGACGGCCAGTGAGGCAGGCGAGGAGAGGCTATAGCCCATTCGTGTAGACTGATCTTGTCCCACGGAGGCGGCTAACCACCCCGCCAGACATCATCGAGGGGAGCGCCACTAGGCTTACCCCAAGTGTTGGTCATTTCCACCTGGGTGACCTCGGCCAAGTCACCAAGCCGCTTAGAGCAAGCTTTCGAACTGGATGCTCCCCGGGCACATGATCGGCTAGCTGTGAGCTTTCGGGAGGTTGTCCATTCGGACCGGACCGAGGAGACTGGAGTTACCACGCTTCAGCATCCATCGGAGGATCCGAATGAACATCCATAAGAATGCCCGTCTCACACCGCTGCGTCGAGAGGAGATGGCGCTGTCGGTGATAGAAGGCGCTTTCTCCAAAGCCCATGCGGCGCGTGTCTACGGCGTGTCGGCCAAGATCGTGGCGCGCTGGGTCGAGCGCTACAAGTCCGAAGGGCGGGCCGGCATGATCGACCGTTCCTCGCGGCCCGCCAATATGCCGCAGGCCACCGCTGCGTTGATCGCCGAGCGCATCATGGCGCTGCGGCGGCAACGTTGGACCGGCAAGCACATCGCCCATGAGGTCGGCGTCTCGCCCGCCACCGTTAGCCGGGTTCTCAAGCGTGCCGGACTGTCGCGGTTGCGGGATATCGAACCGGCCGAGCCGATCCGACGCTACGAGCGCGAGCATCCTGGCGAGATGATCCATATCGATATCAAGAAGCTCGGTCGTTTCGAGCGCATCGGTCATCGCATTACCGGCAAGCGCACCGGCAATGCCAGCTCGCGCGGCAGCAGTTGGGAGTTCGTCCATGTCTGCATCGACGACGCCTCCCGCATCGCCTTCTCGCAGATCCTGCCCGACGAGAAAAAAGAAAGCGCCATCGCCTTCCTCAAGGCGGCGGTGGCCTACTACGCCAGCCTCGGCGTCACGATAGCCCGCGTCATGACCGACAACGGCTCCTGCTACAGATCAAAGGCCTTCGCCAAGGCCTGCCGCGATCTCGGCCTCAAGCACGTCAGGACAAGACCCTATACACCCAAGACCAATGGCAAGGCCGAGCGCTTCATCCAGACAGCACTGCGCGAATGGGCTTATGCCATCGCTTATCCGACTTCAGATCACCGCGCCGCAGAGTTGCCGGTCTGGCTGCACAGATACAATTGGCACCGTCCCCACGGGAGCCTAAAGTCCAAAACACCTATCAGTCGCCTCGCTCTAACCGAGGACAACCTGTTGAGGCTCCACAGCTAGCGATCCCACCAGTTGAGTTGCTCCAAGTCGGTGTCTAGCTTTCTACATTCTGTGTCCGACGCTGGACAAGAATGTTGCAATCCCGACCAGCAAGTCAGCGCAGGCGCCACCTGTTGCCCAGCAAACGGCAAGGATTATCGAAAGACGAATTCGGCACGGAGCTTGCACCAACGATTGCATGCAAATGCCGACAGCATCTCATGAACGGTCTCTCGATTCTGGCGCGGTTAAATCGCGGCCGGTTCCAGATCATGTCCCGCCCGAAATGGTGAGGGACTTCAGCCTGTTTACGTCGCCCGGCATGTTGCCGACCGCTAACGGGGATCCGCATGCAGCGGTTGCTTGCGTTCATGCCGGGCCTCCGATCTTTTATTCAACCAGCAACACGCGCGACGGTCGGGGTACCTGGGTCATCACTCGCGCGAGCGACCAGCGCCGGGTGCTGCAGGACACCGAAACGTTTTCCAGCCATCGCAGCATCTTCGCCTCTGTGCTCGGCGAGAGCTGGCCGATGATCCCGCTTGAGCTCGATCCGCCATTCCACGGTGTTTTTCGCTCACTGCTCAATCCGCTGCTTTCGCCAAAGCGGGTAATGGCATTGGAGCCGGCTGTCCGGGAACGAGCGATCAAGCTGATCGACAGGATCGCCGCATCAGGCACGAGCTGCGACATCATGAAGGATTTTGCAGTTCCGTTCGCGGTCAATATCTTCCTTCGCTTTATTGGGCTTTCGGACAACGGACTAGAAACATTTGTCGGCTGGGCTAGAGATCTGCTCCACGGCGATAAGGAGCAACGACCACCCGCAGCCCGGACGATCGTGGCCTTCATCGACGAACTTGCCACCGAGCGCCGCAAGGAGCCGGTCGATGATTTCATGACCTTCATCGTGAAGGCAAAGGTCGAGGGTCGTCTGCTCAGTGACGAAGAAGTCCGTGGCATCGGCGTGCTTGTGTTCGTCGCGGGACTCGACACGGTCTCAGCAGCCATATGCTTCGACTTGGCCCATCTCGCGCGCAACCCCAAAGATCAGGAATTGCTACGAAGCGAACCGGACCGGATTGCCGTCGCTGCGGAAGAATTGCTGCGCGCCTATTCGACCATTCAGATGATCCGAGTGGCAACGAAGGATGTCGACTTCAAAGGCGCGCCGATCCGCAAGGGAGACTATGTTTCCTGTGCCACGATGATTGCCAATCGTGACCCGGCGGAATTCGAATGCCCGAATGAGATCGATCTGGCGCGCGAGGACAACCGGCACGCTGCCTTTGGCTATGGTCCCCATCGTTGTCTTGGCTCACACCTTGCCCGGCGGGAGATTGTCATTGGCCTGGAGGAGTGGCTGGCGCGCATCCCAGCCTTTCGGATCAAGACAGGGACTGAACCTATCACCTTCGGCGGCCATGTGTTCGGGATCGAGAATCTGATCCTGGACTGGTCCTGAAGTTTCAGCCAACGACATTGGAGTTCGCTATGCGTGTCGTCGTACATAAAGCCAGATGCCAGGGTCATGCGCGCTGCTGGGCGCGGGCGCCGAGAGTCTTCAAGCTTGATGACGCCGGCTACATCTTGCCCGGTGATATTGATGTTGCCGATGGGGAGCAACTGCTTGCCTCAAAAGGGGTACGAGCCTGCCCCGAACAAGCTCTGGAAGTTGACGAGCCCCCCGCTAACTCAGTTGTAGAGAGAGACACACGCAAAGTGCAGACTGGCATCGGGAAGGATAAAACAATCATACAATTCGCGACAGACCCTGTCGACCACGCGAAAATTACCGAACTGCGTGACCGAGAGGCGATCCGCAACTGCCTGTATCGGTACTGCCGCGGGATAGACCGCGCCGATGAGGCGGCGCTGCG
Organism: Mesorhizobium sp. M4A.F.Ca.ET.022.05.2.1; assembly: GCF_003998845.1. Taxonomy (NCBI): domain Bacteria; kingdom Pseudomonadati; phylum Pseudomonadota; class Alphaproteobacteria; order Hyphomicrobiales; family Phyllobacteriaceae; genus Mesorhizobium; species Mesorhizobium sp. M4A.F.Ca.ET.022.05.2.1. The sequence continues at coordinate 22,048 of NZ_RZOJ01000005.1, forward strand.
TAGCGCATACTGGCCCGAAGCGTATGACAGGCACGGTCCCTATTGCGGACCGGCAGAGGACTTCATCCAATTTGCTCTCGGTCTGCCGGGGCACCGTAACATCCATCAAATCACGAACAGCCTGATCGACTTCATCAGTTCAGCAGAGGCCGCGGTCGAGAGCTATTTCACCGCGCTGCAACGCGGACCGGATACAGACCAAGAAATACGTCAGACGCTGCTTTGCGGCCGTTACTGCGATCTGTTTCAGAAGAGGCAGGACGAGTGGCGAATTGCGGAACGGACAGTCGTCTACGATTGGGTTGAGGAGCAAATCCCGCCAGCGATTCTTGAGGCAGATAGGTTCGGCCGGCGACAGCCGATTGGAGCACAACATCCAGACGATCCCATCTACCAGTTGCTCAAGGGTCACATCCCCACCGACCAAGATGGCGTCGAGGGTCCCCAACTGGGAGCTGCATAAGTGGGTAGAAATGGAGGATGAGCGCCCTACGGGAACGACATCTGTGTGGGGCCGCAACTGGCGGTCACTGCAACGATTTGGCTCGGCCCTTCATTCCGCCCAAGGTTGATGGGCTGAGATCACAAGCGGTCATCGTGGAGAAGCTCTCGTGAAACTGGCAGCACGCACCGTAATCATCACAGGCGCTGCGGGCGGGATCGGCCGTGCCCTGGTCGATATCCTTGCCGCGGACGGAGACACTGTAGTTGCGGTGGACCTTCCGGGCAGTGGTGTGGTTGAACTGGCTCGGGATCTCGGGTCGCCGCACGTCGGTCTGGAGTGCGATGTGTCGCGAGAGAAGGACATGCTCTCACTTTTCGGCCAGGTCGAAGCACGGTTCGCGCAAATCGATGTCCTCATCAACAATGCGGCGGTTGGACCCACGATGGATAGGATCATCGACACCGCTGTCGATACCTTCCGACGCGGCGTGACAGTGAACCTTATTGGGCCATTCGTTATGGCCCGGGAAGCGGCGCGGCGCATGAAGCCGGGCGGTGCGATCGTCAATGTGGCTTCGATGGCGGGCGTGGTCGGCAATCCCAGGCGCAACGCCTACGCAGCCTCGAAAGCTGGCGTGATCTCGTTGACAAAGTCCCTTGCATGCGAGTGGGCTATGCGAGGAATCCGCGTCACGGCGGTGGCGCCGGGCTCCGTCCGCACCCCAATGGTCACAGAACTGGCACGCGCTGGCAAAATGGACCTCGCGGCGATACGCCGCCGCGTGCCGATGGGGCGCTTGGCTCGCCCCGACGAGATCGCCAGGGTCGTGCGTTTTCTGAGCAGCACGCAGGCGCGCTACATCACCGGCTCGGTGCTGGCAGTCGACGGAGGCTGGATGTCATGCAACCAGCCGGGGGATGCTCACCCGCCGGTGGATGGTGCGCTCCAAGCCGAGCTCTCCTGTCCGGCCGAATGCACAGATGCGCGAATCGTGCTCGTCACCGGTGGCGCAAAAAGCATTGGCGCGGCCGTCGCTCGCCGCTTTGCCGCGAACGGCGACACCGTCGTGATTGCTGATAAAGATGGCACTGCAGCGGCAGAGCTGGCTACATCGCTCCCCGGCAAGCATCTGGCGAAATCGCTGGACGTGGCCGTCGAGAGCGATGTGGTGTCGATGTTCGAAGAACTGAGGGGACGCTTCGGGTATATCGATGTTCTGGTCAATAGTGCTGATACCGCCGACAGGATTGTGCCTGCGATCGAGCAACTGTCGAAACAGCTCGAACACGTCCTGGATGTCAACCTTACCGGCGCCTTCACCTGCGCGCGCGAAGCGATCAAGGCTATGCGCCCGGGCGGCGTGATCCTCAATCTCGGGTCGATCGACAGCTTTCTGCCGTTCGCGCCGCGCCATGCCTACGGCGCCTCCAAGGCGGGGATGGATATGCTGACCCGTTGCATGGCGGCCGAACTCGGGCCGGTCGGAATTCGGACAGCCACCGTCGCTCCTGGCCACATCCGCACGCCCGCACTTGCTCAGTTGGCCAAAGCCGGCCGCATCGACCTGACAGCAATCGGACGACGCATCCCCATGGGCAGGATGGGACGGCCAGAAGACGTCGCAGATGCATCGTTCTTCCTTGCTTCGTCTGACGCCTCATACATCAACGGCTCGATCCTCTACGTGGACGGCGGCTGGACCTCGTTCGGTGATGCGGGAAACGCCAGCGAACTCTATGACGAATGTTTTGCGGAGGCCGCAGGTTAATTGCCAGGCCTTCGCAGGGCGACCGGCCGAGCATTATGAAGCCTCGGCTCCACGACGCACCTGAGGTGCTTGAGATCCAAGCATGTGCATGCCGAGCACATTCCCGGTCGGCTGACGTGTCTATAACGAGGAGAAATCATGGAATTTGCCACTTTCATTCTGGCCGCCCAGCGTGGCTATCACCAATCCTCAGAAAGCGTCATCCGCAACTCCATCGAACAGGCCGTCGCTTCGGAGCAGGCTGGGTTCAACACCGCGTGGTTTGCTGAGCACCACTTCAACAATTACAGCCTCATACCATCCCCGCTGATGATGGTGGCGCACTGCGCCGGCTTGACAAGCACGATTCGCCTGGGCACTGCCGTCTGCGTGCTGCCGCTTTACCAACCGCAGCGCCTGCTGTCCGAGATCGGCTTCGCCGACATCGTTGCGAACGGCCGTCTCGAGCTCGGCGTAGGCTTGGGATACCAGCAGTTCGAGTTCGAACGGTTCGGCGTGGACATCGATGAGGCGCCGGCCGTCTTTTCGGAATACCTGGACATCATTCTCAAGGGCCTCAACCAAAACGTCTTCGAACACGACGGCCAGTATGAGAAGATCCCCCCAACAGCGATTTCGGTCCGCACAGTCCAGCAGCCGACGCCGCCTATCTGGATCGCTGGCGGAGCCGCACGGATGGCTCGGGCCTACCGCGAGGGGCACAATTTTTTTGTCACAGCCTTCCACGACGGCTTAGAGACTTTGACCACACTGCGTGAATCAGTCGAGAGGGCGGCGGCATCCGAGGAAAAGAACGTCACCGACGTCAAGATATCGCTGCTGCGCTGCTGCTATGCCAGCCACGACGAGTTGGAGATCAACAGCTATCTCGACAATGCCCGCTTCCAGCGCCGGCTTTCTGAAGCCCTGCATCAGCGCCGCCAACAGAGCCACGATGGCTACCTGCTGCAGGAGACACCGACCCAGCAGGATCTGTCCTTCGAGACCATGCGCAAAAATTTGCCGATTGGCAGCGTAAATCGCGTGATTGATCGCCTGCTGGAAGAGATCGATATCTTGAAACCGGACCAGATCGCAGTTCAGACTCAATTGGGCGACTTCGACCAAAAGACGATGCTGCGCCAGATCGAGCTCTGGGGCGACAAGATCATCCCTGCGGTCAACAAGGCGCTTTGTCATGCCGGAAGCTGAAGCCGGCCGTTACGATGATGGCTGCCTATCCAGCGCGCAATGGCGTGGGTCCGAGCTAGGGAGGAGCTTCGATCAGCATGTGCTGCCCTGCGTACATTCACGTTCGCTTGAGGAGGTCCAGGCGGGCGAGGTGTTGGCGACGGAGGGGACAGGCCTTTCGTCTGTCGAATTGCGTGATGTCTTGGCCGCAACTTTCCCGTCTACCTCCAGCAGCGTATTCGCTTTGGAGGAGTTGAGCGAGCCCGAGCCGGAACTGGAAGAGGAGCTGCTACGCCGGCTGCTGCTAGCGCATGCTGCGCCGGCCGACCCGGCGAGCGGCCGCTTGGCCAAGATCATCGCCCGGCGTGCGATGCGCACGGACCATCTTTGGCGGGATCTTGGCCTCTCAAATCGCGCTGAGCTCAGCCGCCTGCTTGCCAGACATTTTCCCGCGCTGGCGGCAGGCAACACAGAAAACATGAAATGGAAAAAGTACTTTTACCGCAAGCTGTGTGAGGCCGAAGGCTTTTCGTCATGCACTGCACCCAGTTGTCGGGAATGCCAGGACTTCGAAAGCTGCTTCGGCCCGGAGGAAGTTGAGAGTCGCCTCTCGCCGACCAGGAATGCCGGTTAGTCACTTCGCTTGATCGCAGCTGCGGACAAACGCTTATCGCGGCGCCGTAGTATGGAGGAAGGGATGTTCATCGCCTCGCGATATTTGGTGACGGTACGGCGAGCGACATTGATGCCGGTCTGCTTGAGCTGAGCAACGATGTCTTCGTCGGAAAGTACCTTGTCGAGCGATTCTTCGGCGATGATTGCCTTGATCCGATGGCGGACAGATTTGGCGGAGTGCGCGTCGCCGCCCTCGCAGGATGCGATTGTCGCTGTGAAAAAATACTTCAGCTCGAACACCCCGCGCGGAGTTAACATGTACCTGTTCGAAGCCACCCGGCTTACCGTCGACTGGTGCATTTTGATCCCGTCAGCGACATTTTTGAGACAGAGAGGCCGCAGATGGGCGACGCCGTGTGTAAAAAAGGCATCCTGCTGGCGCACGATTTCGGTCGCAACCTTAAGGATCGTCTTAGCGCGCTGCTCGAGGCAGCTGATCAGCCAGTTCCCTTTTTCCTGGCAATGGTCGAGAAACGCTTTGCCTTCCGGATTTTGATTGGTCAGCTGCGAGATTTCGGCGACATAGGTGTGGTTGATCAACACTTTGGGCAGCGTGGCCGGATCAAGCTCCACCCGCCATCCACCTTCGGACTTGGGCATTACCCAGACGTCCGGTACGATGGTTTCCGGCGTCCCGGACTGGAACCGGTCTCCAGGCTTGGGATCGAGCGCGCGGATTTCGTTCCTCATGTCGAGGAGATCCTCCTCGTCGACTCCGCAACGCTGCTTCAATCCCTGAAAATCCCCCCGTGCAAGCATCTCGAGATTGGCGACCAAAGCTGCCATAGCCGGGTCGAACCGGTCTTGCTGGCGCAGCTGAATCTCCAGGCATTCGCTGAGAGTTCGCGCAAAAATCCCCGGCGGATCAAATTGCTGCAAGATTCCGATGACCCGTTCCACATCAGCTTGCCGAACGTTTAACCTCCTGGCCAGATCGAAAAGGTTTACCTGAAGATAGCCAGTGTCCTCCAGATGGGCGGCGAGCTGTCCGGCAATCAGCCGCTCCTGGGGGGTGAACGGGGTGAGGGCGACCTGGCGGGCGACATGGTCGTGCAATGTTTCGGTGTGGGCGGTAAACTCCTCGACGGCAGGTCGATCGTTGCCGCTACTGCGTTGCGACTTCCATTGCCCGCGCCCGCCAGACGGCCCGCCAATGGGCGATTCGCCGATTTCGCTTCTGCTTTGACTGCTCCGCTGATCCACCCCTGACAGCGGCGAATCGTCGTCAAACGGGTCAGGCTTCAAAACGGGGTTCCTCTCGAGTGCCTGCTGCACGAGCTGATGGAGTTCAGTATGCGTCAATCGCAGCAAGCGAATAGCTTCAATGGCTTGAGGCGATAAGACCATACGTTGCTTCTGGCGTTGAAGCAGGCTTGCTGAGAGATGCATGTTGAACCGTAATCTGCCGAGGATGCTCTAGTGTGTGCTTGGGTTGTGTGAGACTTGCCACTTCTGGGTCATGCCGCCGCCTTCAGTTTGTCGAGAACGTTTTGCGGGGATGAAACGCCATAGGGGTCCGTCTCGCAGTTGTCACAGAAGCCTTCCTCCTCGAACCACTGCTCCACCACGCCATCGTCGATCAGAGCGGCGTATCGCCAGGAGCGCATGCCAAAGCCCAGATTGTCCTTCGCGACCAGCATGCCCATTTTGCGCGTGAACTCGCCCGACCCGTCTGGGATCAGCTCGATCTTCTGCAGCCCCAAGGACTTTCCCCACGCATTCATGACGAAAGCATCGTTGACCGAGACGCAGTAGATCGCGTCAATTCGCAGTTCCAGAAATTGATCATAGAGTTTTTCGAAATCGGGCAGTTGGAAGGTCGAGCAGGTCGGGGTGAAGGCGCCAGGCAGCGAGAACAGGATGACGCGCTTGCCCCCGAAATAATCGTCGGAGGTCTTGTTCTCCCACCGATAAGGATTTGGCCCCCCGATCGACTCATCGCGAACACGCGTGCGAAAGGTCACGAGAGGAACGTTCTTTCTGTCGGTCATTGATTTGCTCCCAGGCCAAAGTGGTACGGTGCATTTTTCGGTTAAACTGAAGCGGCATCGACTTCGGTCGACAGTTCCGGCAGCCTCGCGCCTTGGCGTGGTTGCCTCGGACCGGTCTTGTGCAAGACCGCCCCCGAGCAGGCACGTTTAAAGGCGACGAGCTTCCGCGGAGACGGGGAATTTCGCTCGCGTGCTTTATCGAGCTTTGAGAGGTAGGCATGGTCTGCAACCGTGATTTTGACTGCGTTCTATCGACCGAGTCGCAAGCGCCATGCCAATTGACCCGATGCCTTGGGTTCACTTCGGTTTTTGCAGCAACTTTCGTGTTGTGCAGTAATGCCGGTCGATATTATTGCTCAAGCAGCACTGGAAATTGGGTGCGACTCCGTTCGGCAAACCCGGCCTTTGTCCGAAGCCGGACACGAATGTCGGAAATAGCCAAACGCCAGGATCTGGGGCGGGTTAAGAAACGTTGCCGTGGGCACCGGCTTCAGCACAATTGCGCCACGCGAGCATGGCTCCCAGCGTCAATGTCGTGCAGCAGCGAGACGAAGTCACTGCAGAATATCAACCTCTGCGAAGTCGTTGAAACCCAGCATGTGCGAGCCGTTCGAGGCGCAGATCAAGGCATGCTCGAGGAAGAGCTCGTGCTCTCGGCAGCAAGTGTTGCGACGTCTGACAAGGATCGTCGCGCTTCAAGGAAAAGAACCTGAATGGTGCACGGCTTGTGAAGGCCGGCGCATGGAAATGGCTGGGCTGATCATCCTCCATGAGGGTTGAATGAAGAGCTGGCCCCTATCTCCCTCAGCTGCAACGGGGGGAGGTAGGGCATGTCCGTCTATCGCGCTGGGTAACATTCCTCGGTGAGGCAATAAGGGGGAGCAATTTCTCATTTCGGCAGACACGACCCAGCTCTCCTTTCATGCGCTGATTCCCCCAAGGGAAATCGCGACTCCAGGCTTCCTATGCAGCGAATCGCGGTGCTGTCCGATGTCCGACAATGTCGGATGCGGATCGTAGCTGGGCTAGATCCGTCACTTTGCCTCGATGGTTTCCCACTGGCCTTATATCTGCTTCGCCCCAAATGCGGCGACATAACCTGTGCGGCATCTGTGAATGGATCGACTTCAATCGAGACCTCGGAGGTCCCGATGCGCGAAGGGAGCTTGCCGATATGACGGCCACCATAGCGAACCACGGTCCGGACGACGAGGGGACTTGGATCGGCGGGCCTGCGGCGCTGGGACACCACCGCCTGGCAATCATCGATATCCAGGGCGGCCGTCAGCCGAGGATGCTCCAGGAGGATGGCCGACCTGACTTGGTGCTCGTCTACACGGGTGAGACTTACAACTACCGCGAGCTGCGTCAACAGCTGGCCGGCCTAGTCCATCGCATGAACACGAGCAGTGACACCGAGGTGGTGCTGCACCGCCCCCGCGAGTGGGGCTCTTCGGCGGGTACACTTTTTTCACGAAATCCGTGAATGTTTCTCGCGACATCATCCCGCAATCGGTGGTGCAGCGGGTGAAGAGCCCGTATCCGGCTATCCAGAATGCCGCCTACGACAAAATACTACGTACGCGGTTCACTGCGATGCTGGACGACCTAGTGCCGGCAGTGGCACCGCTGTTGTCCGTCGACAGGTCCCGCGCTTGCTCGGTGCGACCAACAACCTTAAGCGCTAGGGCGTAACCTGACCCTGCAAGATCTCCTCACCGACTATAAGGTGCGCCTCACGATCTGAGACGATGGGACAGGATGGCTAAGGAGGTGCGCCGTCTTGCATGCCCCGCCACCGAGGCGAACCCTCTTGGCTACGCGCGCCACAGCGACGCTCCATATCGTCAGGCCTGCGTCTCATGCTCAGATGAGCCGGTATTTGGCTCTCTCATCAGCAAACCGAGAGAGCCCATGCCAAGACGGAAGCAAGCAAGACGAACGAGCGTCAGAGATATCCTGCGCCTGACCCATAAACAGGGCAGTCCGGTGGGCCAGGTGGCAGAGCAACTGAGGTTCGGCAAGACTTCGGCTTCCACCTATCTGCGGGCGCTGGAGACGGGCTGTCGTGCAGGCCCTGCATGCGGCTTTGAGGACGATGCGATGTTGAAACACCGTCTGTTGCGCCGAATCGGCCGTCGGCCACACGTTGGGTCGTCATCAGGTTCTCGACAGCTTGCCGGTGTCAAATCCAAACCGTGGTCGGCGATCCCCACCAGGGTGGGAAGGCAGCGCTGATATAGCCGAACGTCGATCAAGTCACGATCAACTATTGCCTCATGTCACATGCCCTGCGGGACTGAAAAACGGAGAAGAACATGTGCGATGCAAAACTGAAGACCGTGCTTTCGCTTTTTTCGCCGGTGGCCAGCAAATTAGATGCTCTCTCGTCCAACGGACCAGCGACGGATGCAAATTGCGTTAAGCTAAATACGAACGAGAACCCGTTTCCGTTGCCGAAGAGCGTAATGCAAAGTGCAATTGCTGCGATCGAACACCAGTATCTTTATCCGGAAGACGACAATCTCAGCTTAAGGGCAGCTGCCTCCGATGCTTACGGATTTTCCAAAGATCAGGTGATTGCCGGCAACGGTTCGTCGGAGCTGCTCGGACTCATCTACAGAGCTTTCCTCGCCCCAGGAGATAGAGTGGCGATGCTGTCGCCCGGATTTTCGTTCAACCGTAAACTTGCCATGTTGCAGGGTGCCGAGTTTCTCGAAATCGCATCGAGCGAAGCTCATCCCCTGCCGATAGAAAAACTGCTGTCCGGCCCCGCAAAAGACGCGAAGTTCATTCTGTTGGCTAATCCGAACAATCCGACCGGAACATTCGTGCCGGTGGCCGAAATCGAACGCCTTGTGGAGCAAGCAGATCGCTTGGTCGTCTTGGATGAGGCCTACGTTGACTTCGCACCCGACAATGCCCTGCGCCTCGTCAATAGACATCCGAATCTTTTGATCTTGAGGACTTTTTCAAAGAGCTATGCTGCTGCTGGCGTGCGAGTCGGCTTCGGTTTCGGTCACCCAGAAATCATTGGCAGGCTGCGCAACATCCAGAATGTCTTCAACATGAACGTGATCGGGCAGGCGGTCGGGAAAAGCATTCTTGCGCATCGCCACGCCTACGAAGAGAACCACAGGCACATCAAGCATGAACGACAGCGAGTGACCCTGGCGCTGTTGCAACTTGGCTTTTCCGTAACACCCTCCCACGCAAACTTTTTGCTGGCCCGTGTGCCGGCGGGACAGGAGGGCTCATGCTGGCAAGCCGCGTTGAAAGAGCAGGCGATCCTCATCGCCAGCTTTCCTGACGTAGATTTGAAGAACTGTATTCGCGTCAGCATTGGCACCACAGAGCAGATGGACAAATTCCTTGCTGCCGCCAAACGCGTCTGTATGAGCTTTAAGAAGAATCGCGGTGTGCACAAGCATTAAGTCAATTCACATTAAGCGCCAAGTAATAGGTGCTGATATGTCGCCAGCTATGATGATTAGCGAATAAATAATAGGTAATTTGGAGAACAATTAATTGAAGAAAATTTCCGCTTCGGGCCTGACCTTCGGCATCTTCGATCATCTGGACGAAAACGGCGATGACATCGCACAACAATATGCAGATCGGCTGAGCCTAGCAGAAGCGTGCGATGGCTATGGCTTTTATGCGTATCATCTCGCCGAGCACCACTGTACGCCGCATGGCAGAGGTCCATCACCGAATTTGTTCTTAGCGAGCGTCGCCCAGCGAACCCGCAGTCTTCGTGTTGGTCCCATGGTAATGCTACTTGCGCTCTATCATCCGCTGCGTGCCTTCGAGGAGATCTGCATGCTTGATCAGTTGAGCGGCGGCAGGCTTGAACTCGGCATAGGGCGCGGCTCTGCTCCCACTGAATTGGGATACTTCGGGGTTGCTGTAGAAGCAGCACCAGAACAGTATGCGGAGGCCAGTGAGATTCTCATCAATGCGATGAAAGGCGGGACGCTTTCTTATCAGGGCCGCCACTTTGAGTTGAAAGATGTTCCGCTGACGTTGAGACCTCACCAATATCCCCATCCGCCGACATGGATCGCCACCAATCGACCCGAGCCGGCTAGCTGGGCCGCTGCGAATGGGGCAAACATCGCCTGCGTCGGACCTTCCACTTCTGTTCGCAGCGTTACCGACGCGTTCCGCGCCGCCCGAATTCACGATGCTGACATTGGCCAGCAAGCGCCATTTCTTGGATTGCTCCGAATGGTGGTGATAGGGCGTTCTGAAACAGATGCGTATTTGCTCGCAGCACCTGCCTATGAACGATGGCTCAATAGCTTCAAATTTCTATACGAACTAAATGCCATTTCCACTCCACCAAACTTGCCTTTGAACTTCGATGCAGCAATTGAAAGTGAATTGTGCGTCGTGGGAACGGCAGATTCTGTCCGAAAAGCTCTCCTTGATCAGCTGGAAGAGGCAGGTGCTAATTATCTTCTGTGTCAACTGGCATTTGGGGATTTGCCGCTGGATGCCTCACTATACACCGCATCGGCCATTCGATCCGAAATCATGGCTCGAGTTGCCGCATCGTGAATCCGTCGTGTGATTGGAGGAGCAGCGGCAGCGCTGCTCCTCATTGCGAAACGGTTGTGGGGGCCGGACTCCTGTCAGGTGTAAACCATTGGAGCACGTCCTATCTGATCCAGGTCATATCCTGCGGCTTTGAAGTAGTTGGCACATTCGGCTGGGGTGAAGAGGTCGACGACCGCGCCGAGGCCTTGCCCCTCTGATCTAATCCGGTTTGAAGTTCGTTCTGGCCCATCCAGAGGATCAGGACATGAAACGCAGCCGCTTCTCTGAAGAGCAGATCATCGGAATTTTGAAGAAACACGAGGCCGGGGTATCGGTTGGCGATCTGTGCCGCAAGCACGGGGTCAGCGACGCCTCGATCTACAATTGGAAGGCCCGCTTCGGCGGGATGGATGTCACCGAGGCTCGGCGACCTGAAGGGCTGGAGGACGAGAACACGCGCCTGAAGCGGCTTCTGGCCGACGCCATGCTCGACAATGCCGCGTTGAAGGACCTTGTGGGAAAGAAATGGTGACGCCCGCCGCCAAGCGGAAAGCTGTCGCTCGCCTGAAGGAAGGCTTCGGGATGAGCAAACGGCGGGCGTGTAAAGCCATCGGCTGTTGCCGCATGACGGTTCGCTACCAGACCAGCAGGCCGGACGACCGGGAGGTTCGCGAGCGGATGAAGGCGATCGCGCAGGAGCGTCGCCGGTTCGGCTACCGGCGTCTTCTCGTGATGCTGAGGCGGGAGGGCCTGGTCGTGAACCACAAGAAGCTGTTCCGGCTCTATCGGGAGGAGAAGCTCGCCGTTCGCCGCCGTGGCGGCCGCAAGCGGGCGATCGGGACCAGGGCGCCAATGCTGGTGCCGCTGAGGCCCGACGAGTGCTGGTCGCTCGACTTCGTATCGGACCAGCTCACCGACGGGCGCCGCTTCCGCATCCTGGCCGTCGTCGACGACTGCACGAGACAGTGCCTGGCACTCATCGTTGATACGTCTCTCTCGGGCATGCGGGTTGCCCGCGAATTGGACCGGCTCATCACTAGCGCGGCCGGCCCAGGATGATCGTCAGCGACAATGGCAGCGAGTTCACCTCGAACGCCATCCTCTCCTGGGCGGATCAGAACCGCGTCGAATGGCATTACATTGCGCCCGGCAAGCCGATGCAGAATGGCTTCATCGAGAGCTTCAACGGCCGACTGCGCGATGAACTGCTCAACGAGACGCTGTTCACCTCGCTGGCTCAGGCGCGCGTAGCCATCGCCCTGTGGCACGCCGACTACAACACCGCGCGGCCGCACTCCCAAATCGCCTGGCAGACCCCGGCCAAGTTCGCCAGCACCTTCAATCCGCGACGGTCGCTCGCGCTGCGCTATGCCAAAGGCTCCGCGCCAGCGCCCGTCGCTTCACCCGCCCAGCAGGGCACAACCCACGCCGGAAACGAACTCAAAACTGCTGGGGCAACGTCAGTCCCATAGAGCCTTGATGGTCGGCCTTTGCTCGCAGCAGCGCCTTAGGTTGGGCGAAGGCGTTCTCAATCGGATTGAAGTCGGGACTGTAGGGCGGCAGGTAGAGCAGGCTCGCCTGCGGCCTCAATCGCGCCGCGCAGGGTTCTCCAGGCGGATGTCGCCAATGTCAAATTTGCTGGCATCCATGTCGCCCTCGCTTTCTGGTTCGAGATCGGAAAATCGCCGAATAATCAGCACATCAACCTGCGCCTGAAGGAGCTCACTGCCACTTTCGGCTGGCGGGGTGTGCCGCCCCACAATTAGAATGTCAATTGTCGTGCCAACCGCACAAGCGAAGGCCAGAAAGCCAACATGTGTTCTGCGGCTTAATTAAGAGTCAGCCGATGTCGGCCGAACATCACCTTGTCTCGAAGTCGACGATCCGACAGCAGATTGCGAAAGTTGGCGCGATGCGAAACAAACTGCTGAAGCGCTCAACTTTTATTGATCACGCGTGTTGGACGCGACGCACTCCCGTTCCAATCGGGCTGAGCGCAAATTCTCCCGGTTCACAAAACTGAGTCGCTGGAGTAGTGGGGGCGCAGAGAAATCTCCGGTCGCAGCCTTACCCGGTCAAAACAAGGATACCAATGATGAAGACTCTCGCCGTCTGCTCTGGCGGATTGGACTCCGTTTCCCTTGCTCACATGGTGGCAGCGGAGCACGAACTCACCGGCCTTCTATCTTTCGACTATGGCCAACGGCACAGGAAGGAATTGGGCTTCGCCGCTCTTTGCGCGCAGCGACTGAAGGTCCCGCACCAGATCATCGACATCGGCGAAATTGGCCGTGGCCTTTCCGGCTCAGCGCTGACTAGCAGTATCGACGTGCCGGACGGCCACTACGCCGAAGACACGATGAAGATTACGGTGGTGCCGAACCGCAATGCCATCATGTTGGCAATCGCCTTCGGTCTCGCCGCCGCCCACAGCGCCGAAGCGGTGGCGGCGGCCGTGCATGGTGGGGACCATTTCATCTATCCCGATTGCCGTCCGGCCTTCATTGAAGCTTTCCAGACAATGCAAGACCGCGCGCTCGACGGCTATGCGCAGATACGCCTCTATGCACCGTATGTGAATCTCGGAAAAGCTGACATTGTTGCGGATGGCGCAAGATACGGCACCCCGTTTGCTGAGACCTGGTCCTGTTACAAGGGCGGCGTGCGTCACTGCGGACGATGCGGGACCTGCGTCGAGCGGCGCGAAGCGTTCCATCTCGCCGGGCACGCTGATCCCACCGACTACGAGGACGCCGATTTCTGGCTTGAGGCGCTGCGCAGGAGGCGCGCGTAATGTTCCACATCACCAAGGAATTCCACTTCTCGGCCTCGCATCAGCTCACCTCCTTGCCTCCCAACCATCAATGCGCGCGCCTGCACGGGCATAACTATGTCGTCGTAGTGGAGCTGTCGGCCAAGGAACTGGACGCCCACGGCTTCGTGCGCGACTATCACGATCTGGCGCCGCTCAAACGCTACATTGACGAGAGCTTCGACCATCGGCACCTCAACGACGTGCTGGGACATGAGAAGGTCACGGCGGAATGCCTGGCCAGACATTTCTATGAATGGTGCAAGGCACGTCTGCCGCAGACCGCGGCCGTGCGCGTTAGCGAAACACCGAAAACTTGGGCGGAATACCGTCCGTGACCGACATGCATCCCGCAATCCGTGTGAGCGAGATATTCGGGCCGACTATCCAGGGCGAGGGCGTGCTCATCGGCTTGCCGACGGTGTTCATCAGAACCGGCGGATGTGATTATCGCTGTTCATGGTGCGACAGCCTTCACGCGGTGGACAATCAGTATCGCCATGAATGGCTACCGATGCCGATCGATGCCGTGTGGCAAACCGTCCATGCGCTTTCCGGCGGCAGGCCGGTTATGGTCTCCTTGTCAGGCGGCAACCCGGCCATTCAGCCGTTCGGTCCCCTCATAGAACGCGGCCATCGCGAGGGCTATCGTTTTGCACTGGAAACGCAGGGTTCCGTGGTGAGGGAGTGGTTTGCGGATCTTGACGTGCTGACCCTTAGCCCAAAGCCGCCGTCCAGCGAGATGACCACCCGTTGGGCTGCGTTTGATGCATGCCTCGAAGCGGCGCAAGAGAAGCCGCAAATCGTGCTCAAGCTCGTCGTTTTCGACGAGAGTGACTATGCCTACGCCAAAGAAGTCGCGGCGAGATATCCGCACCTTCCGATCTATCTGCAACCCGGCAATCACACGCCGCCGCGCCCTGGCAGTGAAGACGCCTCTGTCGACTTGGACGGAATAATGATGCGAATGGAATGGCTTGTCGAAAGGGTGACTAGCGACAGGTGGTTCGAAGCCCGCGTGTTGCCGCAGCTGCACGTTCTGCTTTGGGGTAACAAGAGGGCGGTCTAGTCTGCGGCTTGCGTCGCACCGGAAGGCCGGGCTCCAACGGCTTGGCAGGCTCTCTTCGCGTGCCGAGTACAGCCGAGCTTTGTTCGCGTCAGCGGTCTCGCGATTGTGCGGCTGGAAACCGCCCGGACACCCCGCTGCCGGCGTGTGTCACCTTGACTCCGATGAGCTGTCGTCACGCAAAGTTGAAATCCGCAAGAACTGGCCTTCTCGCCCCACCTGCTCCGTCGCAAGCACGTCATCCCCTCATCCTTGTCCAGCTCTTATCGATGTATCTCATTGTCCGGCCTGACGCACGACTGTCAGCATGGGAATGCATCCATTGCGCAAATGCCTTCCATAAAGAAGATCGATTTCCTCACTGGCCCAACGTGAAATATAGCAACGTTTTCGTGGCGTGGGTCGGCTGCGTCGGGAGTAGCGATGAAAACGTATTAGGGTCGCCTGCGTCTCCTTGGGCAGCGAGTGTAAAGTATAGCGATGCGGCCTCCGGCGCGAACGGCAGCCGCGCAGTGATCACCTTCGCCTGTGCCTTTGCGGCGGGGGTCAAGCGCTGGTCTGCTCAAATTTTTTATCGTTTAGCTGGTTGAAACTGCTCCCGTTGCGGGCTGCAGAAGCCGGCCAGCCGAGAAACGGCAGCCGCACTTATGAAAGCACGCCAAGGCATGCGGGCATCTATCAGTTGCAAAGGACAATACTGGCCGCGCCGATTGGCCATCACGCGTCCATTAGGGCAGCCACCAACATCAGTTCGCAAGAGGAGCAAAAGTAATATGTATCGTCGTCACCTGATCAAAGGGTTGGTTGCGCTCGGCGCATGCCGGATTTGCGTTCAAGCCGCCCAAGCGACCAGTGCCCATTGGGGGTACACCGGTCCGGTCGGACCGGAGCACTGGGCTGATCTGGATAAGGAAAATTTCGTATGCTCTGCCGGCACGCAGCAATCGCCGATCAATATCAACAGCGCGGTCAAGGCGGATATCCCGCATATCGCCATCGGCTGGCACAAGGGCGGCGGCAATATGGTGAACAACGGCCACACCATTCAAATCAATATGCCACAAGGCAGCACGCTGACCCGCAGCGATCGTGTCTACGAACTGGTACAGTTCCATTTCCATGCGCCAAGCGAACATCACGTGGCGGGCAAGAGCTTCCCGATGGAGGTGCATTTCGTTCACAAGGACACGCAAAGTGGTACTCTGGGCGTGCTGGGCGTCTTTTTAACGCCCGGCGCGACAAATGCCAGCTTTGCTGCCCTTGCTGCGGCCTTTCCCGAACTGCCGAATGGGGAGGTGACGATCGACGAGGTGAATCCCAACTGGCTTCTGCCAGCCTCGCTTGGCTATTGGACTTATGAGGGCTCACTGACGACGCCGCCGTGCACCGAAAACGTCGAGTGGATGGTGGCGATGGAACCGGTTGACGTTGATCCGGCAGACATCCAGCGATTTGCCTCCCTCTACCCGTCGAACGCGCGCCCTATTCATTCACCCAATCGACGCTTCATCCTGCGCCAGAGTTGAGCGCCGCCCCAGCGGTTCCGCACGGTCCAACATTCTTGGCACAAGTTGGCGCGAAGCCTCCTCTTCCGGTCTGGCGGTCTGACGGCGCTCCCCAAGCTGGCTAGTCTAAATGATAGGGATTCGGTGCCGACACCACTCGTCCCAAAGACGTCGCGGCGAGGTTTGTCTGCAACCCGGCAATCACACGCCGCCCCGCCGTGGTAATGAAGACGTCTCTGTCGAGTCCGACGGAATATGATGCGCATGGAATCGCTGGTAGAAAAGGTGACCAGCGACAGGTGGTTCGAAGCCCGCGTCTTGCCGCAGCTGCACGTTCTACTCTGGGGTAACAAGAGGGTGGTGTATACCTTCTCCTAGCTTCGCCGCCAACTACTCGGTTTTCCGAATTGCTCTCTATATTCTTGAAGACGATGCGTTCGTTAAAGACATGTGCTGCGCACCTGGTGTAAAAGCTGCTCTCATCATGCAGAGGTCAAGCCAGTCGGGCTCATCCGAGGCTATGGCCGTGAGCACTGTTCAGTTCGGCAGAGAGGGCGCTTTTGTACACACTTTGCGATCGTGGCGGCCCCGTGGGCAGATCTGCAAGCTGCCGCGACACTAACCTCTCGAAGCCCGCCCGCCCGCCTGTTGATGCGTGTCTCCCAGTAAGATTCCTGTCCAAGAACGTGATAATCTTCTTGCCAGTGTTGTAGCTGATGTTGCCCTTGATGCCGCAGCCTACCGCGGCGGGACCAAACTCAATGGCAAGCAGGCCGGCTAGGATCGTGCAGCCAGTCGCGAGCCTCGCCCACAACGGGGTCTCACGCGCATGAGGGCGCCGACCATGGGTTCGGCGGTTCGTACGCGTATAACACGTATCTTTCTGAAAAAATCAATGCTCTCGGCTAAGCTACTGAATTATTTGGCTTCCATATAGCGCGTCGGCGGAACCAACTTGTAGACGGGCTATGAAAGGTTAAGCGCGGATGTCTATCGGCCGCCGGCGTTCCCGCTCTGTAAGCCTGCCTGAACTACCCGCGCCGCGGTCAAGCCCCAGGCTCCTGCTCATCCAGCGACCGCCCGATCAATGGCAGGCTGGAAAGACAAGAGCCGATGTCTTCCGATGGTCTCGCCATCAGCTTTGGGCTAACTTCCCCATTCTCCCGCTTCGAGCTCGACACACGGCGGTTTGGATGGCGCACGACAATCTGTGTCGGCTTTGTCGTGTCCGTGACAGACGCCTGAAAGGCCCGTTCGCGCGTTTTGCCGCCGTCTAAGCGGCTGGAATTTAATGACAAAGTTTTTTCTGGGATCGGCCGATCACGCTGGTACGCTTTTTGCGATGCTTGGTGTGAGGCGGCACGAGCTGCCTATCGGCACTTGTGTCGCGGGCAGTCGCGATGATTAGAACGAAGGAAGGAAAGCTATTATGTCAGGTCTGCGTCAGATCGCCTTTTACGGAAAAGGCGGCATCGGCAAGTCCACCACGTCCCAAAATACGCTCGCTGCCCTTGTCGACCTCGGGCAGAGAATCCTCATCGTAGGATGCGACCCCAAAGCCGATTCCACACGCTTGATCCTGAATTCGAAAGCTCAGGATACCGTCCTGGATCTCGCCGCACAGGAAGGTTCGGTGGAAGACCTCGAACTCCAGGACGTGCTCAAGGTGGGCTACAGAGGCATCAAGTGCGTGGAGTCCGGCGGCCCCGAGCCGGGTGTCGGTTGCGCCGGCCGCGGCGTCATCACCTCGATCAATTTCCTCGAGGAGAATGGCGCTTATGACGATGTCGATTATGTCTCCTATGACGTCCTCGGCGACGTGGTATGCGGCGGCTTCGCCATGCCGATCCGCGAAGGCAAGGCCCAGGAGATCTATATCGTCATGTCCGGCGAGATGATGGCGCTCTATGCCGCCAACAACATCGCCAAGGGCATCCTCAAATATGCCCATTCGGGCGGTGTGCGGCTGGGCGGGCTGATCTGCAATGAACGTCAAACCGACCGCGAACTCGATCTGGCCGAAGCACTGGCTGGCCGATTGAATTCCAAGCTCATCCACTTCGTGCCCCGCGACAACATCGTCCAACATGCCGAACTCAGGAAGATGTCGGTGATCCAGTACGCGCCGGACTCAAAGCAGGCAGGGGAATACCGCGCTCTGGCCGAGAAGATCCACGCCAATTCGGGCCAGGGTACGATCCCGACGCCGATCACCATGGAGGAGCTGGAGGAGATGCTGCTCGACTTCGGCATCATGAAGACCGACGAGCAGATGCTTGCCGAGCTTCACTCCAAGGAAGCGGCGAAGGCGGCGGCCCAGTAGTGACATTAGCGCTGCCATGAATCGGCGCGCCTTGCAGAGAACGGCGCCTATTCTTTGAGGCGTCACCCAACCTTGAAAGGGGGACTCATGAGCCGGGAATACGAGAATGACGGTGCTCTTCATGCGAAGCTTATCGAAGAGGTGCTGTCGCATTATCCCGACAAGGCGGCGAAGCGCCGCAAGAAGCACCTCAACGTCGCAAAGAGCGGCAACGAGGCTGGCGGGGAAAGCGAGGTCCTTTCCGAATGCGACGTCAAATCGAACATCAAGTCCATTCCCGGGGTGATGACGATTCGCGGCTGTGCATATGCTGGTTCGAAAGGCGTGGTGTGGGGGCCAGTCAAGGATATGGTCCATATCTCGCACGGCCCGGTCGGCTGCGGCCAATATTCTTGGTCGCAGCGCCGCAACTACTACGTCGGTACAACGGGCGTCGACACGTTCGGGACAATGCAGTTCACCTCCGATTTCCAGGAGAAGGACATCGTCTTCGGCGGCGACAAGAAGCTGGAACAGATCATTGACGAGATTGAAGTCTTGTTTCCGCTCAACAACGGCATCACCGTGCAGTCCGAATGCCCTATCGGCCTGATTGGCGATGACACCGAGGCCGTTTCTCGCAAAAAGACCAAGGAGTATGACAAGACGATCGTGCCGGTACGCTGCGAGGGCTTCCGCGGCGTCTCGCAGTCGCTTGGCCACCACATCGCCAATGATGCAATCCGGGATTGGGTCTTCGACAAAAAGGATGTCAAGTTCGAGGCCGGCCCCTACGACGTCAACGTCATCGGCGACTACAATATCGGCGGCGATGCCTGGGCCTCGCGCATACTGCTTGAGGAGATAGGGCTGCGCGTGGTTGGCAACTGGTCGGGTGACGCCACACTCGCAGAGATCGAGCGCGCCCCGAAGGCTAAGCTCAATCTTATCCACTGCTACCGGTCGATGAATTACATCTGTCGGCATATGGAGGAAAAGTATGGCGTCGCCTGGATGGAGTACAATTTCTTCGGTCCCTCCCAGATCGAAGCCTCTCTGCGCAACATAGCCAAGCATTTTGGGCCGGAAATCGAGGAGAAGACCGAAAAGGTCATTGCCAAGTACAGGCCGCTTGTTGATGCGGTCATCGCCAAGTACCTGTCGCGCCTGGAAGGAAATACCGTGATGCTCTATGTGGGCGGCCTGCGCCCCCGCCACGTCGTCACGGCCTACGAGGACCTCGGCATGGTCATCGTGGGCACCGGCTATGAATTCGCCCACAGCGACGACTATCAGCGCACCGGCCACTACGTGAAGAACGGCACGCTGATCTACGATGACGTGACCGGCTATGAGTTGGAGAAATTCATCGAAGGGATTCGCCCAAATCTGGTCGGCTCGGGAATCAAAGAAAAATACCCGGTGCAGAAGATGGGCATACCGTTCCGCCAGATGCATTCCTGGGATTATTCAGGCCCGTATCACGGCTACGATGGCTTTGCCATTTTCGCACGTGATGTGGATCTCGCCATTAACAACCCGGTCTGGGACCTATTCCACGCGCCTTGGAAAAGAAGCCGGGGCGATGAGCGGGCGATGGCTGCCGAATAAACATTTGCTTCAGCCCCAGTCTCCCACTGAGACGGTGAACTCCCGCGGCCTCTGATCCGCCGGAGCCTGGAACGTCTTGACGTCCTGAGCTGCCGTCCCGCGCAGCCAGATGCAAAAGAGGTAATCATCATGCCGCAGTCGGCTGAAAAAATTCTCGATCACGCTCCCCTGTTCCGCGAGCCGGAATACAGAAAGATGCTCGCTGAGAAGAAGCTAAACTTCGAATGTCCGCACCCCGATGAAATCATTTCCGATCAGCGCGATTTCACCCAGACGTGGGAATACCGCGAAAAGAACCTCGCCCGCAAAGCGCTTGTCGTGAACCCGGCCAAGGCCTGCCAGCCGCTGGGTGCGGTATTCGCTGCCGCCGGCTTCGAGCGAACCATGTCCTTCGTCCACGGCAGCCAAGGTTGCGTCGCCTATTACCGCTCGCACCTGTCGCGCCATTTCAAGGAGCCTGCCGCGGCGGTCTCCTCCTCAATGACCGAGGATGCGGCGGTGTTTGGCGGCCTGAAGAACATGGTCGACGGGCTCGCCAACACCTACCAGCTCTACGACCCCAAGATGATTGCCGTGTCGACGACCTGTATGGCAGAGGTCATTGGCGACGACCTGCACAGCTTCATCCAGAACGCCAAGGACGAAGATTCAGTCCCGCGCGACTTCGACGTGCCCTTTGCCCACACCCCGGCCTTCGTTGGCAGTCATGTCGACGGCTATGACAACATGGTCAAAGGCATTTTGGAGCACTTCTGGAAAGGTCAGGAGCGTACGCAAATCGAAGGAACCATCAACATCATTCCGGGCTTCGACGGCTTCTGCGTCGGCAACAACCGGGAGCTCAAGCGCCTGCTCGATGTAATGGGCGTGTCCTATACATTGATCCAGGATGCCTCTGACCAGTTCGATACGCCTTCGGACGGTGAATACCGCATGTATGACGGGGGCACGAAGATCAACGAGGTGAAGAAGGCCCTCAACGCCGAGGCAACGCTTTCGCTGCAGCATCACAACACCCGAAAGACACTGGGCTATTGCGAGGAGGTCGGGCAGGCGACGGCCTCGTTCCACTATCCGCTCGGCGTTCAGGCGACGGACGAATTCCTGATGGAGGTCGCGGCGATTTCCGGCAAGGAGATTCCCGAGGCAATTCGCCTCGAGCGCGGCCGACTGGTAGACGCCATGGCGGACAGCCAATCCTGGTTGCATGGTAAGAAATACGCCATCTACGGTGATCCCGACTTCGTTCACGCAATGGCCCGCTTTGTCATGGAGACCGGCGGCGAGCCAACCCATTGCCTCGCCACCAATGGCACCTCGGCATGGGAAGCCGATTTGAAGAAGCTGCTAGCATCCTCGCCTTTCGGCAAGGCTGCCCAGGTTTGGGCGGGCAAGGACCTGTGGGCGCTGCGCTCACTGCTCTTTACCGAGCCGGTGGACCTTTTGATCGGCAATTCCTACGGCAAGTACCTGGAGCGCGACACCGGAACACCGCTGATCCGGCTGATGTTTCCGATCTTCGATCGGCACCATCATCACCGCTTTGCGCTCTTTGGCTACCAGGGAGCGTTGCGCGTGCTGACGACGATCCTCGACAAGATCTTCGACAAACTCGATCGCGAGACGAGCGAGACGGGTGTGACGGATTATTCCTATGACCTCACGCGCTAAGAGCCGTGGCCGGCTTTTCGCCGAGGCCATTCCTTGCCCAATGGACTGGGGAGGCTGAGCAATGTCCTCCCTCAGCGCCAAAATCAAGGACGCCTTCGATGAGCCCGCCTGCGATAAGAACCGTGGCAAAGATGCCAAGGCGCGCAAGGAGGGCTGCTCGAAGTCGCTGACACCAGGGGCGGCAGCCGGCGGCTGCGCCTTTGACGGAGCCAAGATCGTCCTGCAGCCGATCACCGACGTTGCGCATCTGGTCCATGCGCCGCTCGCCTGCGAGGGCAATTCTTGGGACAACCGTGGTGCGGTTTCGTCAGGGCCGACCTTGTGGCGGACAAGCTTCACGACCGACCTCACCGAACTCGACCTTGTGATGGGGCAGGGCGAGCGGAAACTCTTCAAGGCGATCCGCGAGATCAAGCACACATACGCGCCGCCGGCGATCTTCGTCTACTCGACTTGCGTAACGGCGCTGATCGGTGACGACATCGAGGCCGTGTGCAAACGCGCCACGGAAAAGTTCGGTTTGGCCGTGGTGCCGATCAATGCGCCTGGCCTGGCAGGCTCCAAGAACCTCGGCAATAAGCTCGCCGCCGAGGCGTTGCTCGATCATGTCATCGGCACGGTCGAACCCGACGACCCCGGACCCTACGACATCAACATCCTTGGCGAATTCAACCTCTCGGGCGAATTCTGGCTTGTAAAGCCGCTCCTCGATCGGCTCGGGATCCGGGTGCGCGCCTGCATTCCCGGCGATGCGCGTTACCGCGACATTGCTTCCGCGCACCGCGCCCGGGCGGCAATGATGGTGTGCTCGACCGCGCTGATCAGTCTTGCCCGCAAGATGGAGGAGCGCTGGGACATCCCGTTCTTCGAGGGCTCCTTCTATGGCATCTCCGACACATCGCAAGCTCTTCGAAACCTTGTCAGGCTGCTGGTGAGGAAGGGCGCCGATCCGGAGATCCTCGAGCGCACAGAGACGCTGATCGCGCAGCAGGAGGCGATCGCGTGGAAGAAACTCGAATCCTACCGGCAAAGGCTCCAAGGCAAGCGCGTGCTGCTCAACACAGGCGGTGTGAAGTCCTGGTCGGTTGTCCATGCGCTGATGGAGATCGGAATCGAGATCGTCGGCACCTCGATCAAGAAATCTACGGTGCAGGACAAGGAGCGCATCAAACAAGTTCTCAAGCACGACAAGCACATGTTCGAATCCATGGCTGCGAGCGAGCTGTACGCCATGCTCTCTGAACACAGGGCCGATATCATGCTGTCGGGCGGTCGCACGCAATTCATTGCGCTCAAGGCCAAGACGCCCTGGCTCGATATCAACCAGGAGCGCCAGCATCCTTATGCCGGCTATGACGGCATGGTGGAACTCGTACGCCAGATCGACCTCGCCATTCACAATCCGATCTGGTCTCAGGTGCGCCAGCCGGCCCCGTGGGATTGCCAGCCTGAGCTGATAGGCGAATTGCCGTGCACGAGGAACGAGACCGCGTACCTGTTTGATGAATTCGCCTGCGCGACGGCACACGAGTGTTGAGGCGACCGATGGCCCGCATCCTTCCCCAGAGCAAATCGGCGGCAGTCAACCCGCTGAAGTCGTCGCAGCCGCTGGGTGCCGCCTTTGCCTTTCTTGGCGTCGACGGTGCGATGCCGCTGTTCCACGGCAGCCAAGGCTGCACAAGCTTTGCGCTCGTTCTCTTCGTGCGGCACTTCAAAGAAGCGATTCCCTTGCAGACTACGGCGATGGATGAGGTGGCGACCATCCTCGGCGCAGCCGACCATCTGGAAGAGGCGATCCTCAACCTCAAGAACCGCACGAAGCCAACGCTGATCGGGGTGTGCACGACCGCGCTGGTGGAGACGCGTGGCGAAGATTGCGCGGGTGATATTGCCAACATCATGCGGAAGCACACGCAACAGCTTGCGGGTACGGAGGTCGTGCTGGCCAACACGCCGGATTTTGACGGCGCGATCGAAGAGGGCTGGGCCAAGGCAGTCACCGCAATGATCGAAGGGATTACGCGCTCGGGCGAACGGGCGCGGCACCCGAAGAAGATCGCAATCCTGCCCGGATGCAACCTCTCTATCGCCGACATCGAGCATATGCGGGACATGGTTGAAAGCTTTGGGCTCAAGCCGGTTATTCTGCCCGACATTTCAGGCTCGCTCGACGGTACGGTTCCTGACCGCTGGGTAGCGACCACATACGGCGGCACCAGCGTCGAAGACATTCGCGAGTTGGGCACGGCCATGCAATGCATCGCCATCGGTGAGCACATGCGCCGCCCGGCGAAAGCGCTGCACGGGTTGACCGGCGTGCCTTACGTGTTGTTCCAGTCACTGACTGGGCTGCAGGACACGGACCGCTTCGTGTCGCTGCTGTCTGCGATTTCGGGCGCGGCGGTACCGGCCCGCGTGCGCCGGCGCCGGGCGCAATTGCAGGACGCGATGCTCGACGGACATTTCCATTTCGGCGGCAAGAAAATTGCCATCGCTGCCGAACCAGACCAGCTGTTCCAACTTGCGACCTTCTTTGCTGGCCTCGGCTCCGAGATAGCCGCGGCCGTCACAACGACCGACAGGTCTAAAATTCTCGAGAAAGTCCCGGCGGTTTCGGTTCAGATCGGCGATCTCGGCGATCTGGAAAGTCTTGCCGTCGGTGCTGACCTGCTTGTCACGCATTCGCACGGGCGCCAAGCATCGGAGCGGCTCCGAATTCCGCTCATGCGCATCGGGTTCCCGGTCTTCGATCGACTAGGCAGCCAGCACAAGCTCGCAATTCTCTATCAGGGCACCCGCGACATGATCTTCGAGGTCGCCAGCATCTTCCAGGCCAACCAACACGCGCCCACTCCTGAGGCGCTTGATCCACTCCGTAATCGAGAAATATCACGATGAACGCTGTTCGCCGCCTCTCGCTGGTCAGTAGTGAGGTTTTCGCCCCGATGCCTGAACGACGTAAGGGCGCATTGCGCGTTGCGATCGCCACTCAGGACATGCAGGACCTCAACGCCCATTTCGGGTCGGCCAGGCGCTTTGCTGTCTACGACGTGACGCGCGAGGAATGGAATCTCGTAGAAGCCGTGGCCTTCGATGACGTGTCCGATGAAAGCGGGGAGCATCGGGCCGAGCGCGATGATCGCATCACGCCAAAGGTGGATGCGCTCAAGGGCTGTCAGATCCTGTTTTGTCTGGCAATTGGCGGCCCTTCGGCAGCCAAGCTTGTCGCGGCAAAAATCCACCCGATCAAAGTGGCGGAGCCCCAATCGATCCCACAGGTGCTCTTGCGCACGCAGATGATGCTCAGGACGTGTCCTCCGCCTTGGCTGCGCAAGGTGCTGGCGCGAGCGGGCATTGCCGAAAAGAAACCGTCCTTCGAGGACGAGGACTGAAAAGAGGAGGACGCCAATGCCTGACCCCGCAATCCCCCCAGCTGTCGCCGAAGACGAGGCGGCTCTTTGCACCCCGTTCGTCAAATGCCTCGTGCGGCTGATCCGTTCTCAGGATTCCTATGGCTCGTGGGAACGCAAAGCGGACGCTGAGCTGCTGGGCGACTTCATCATTACCAAGGAACAGCGCCGAGGGATCCCAATCATCGGAGATCCCGATCCCGACGTGCTGTGGAGGCTCGACAAGTACTACGCCGCCATCGGGCTTGCGATCGAGGAGCGCTGCGGCCTTATGGCATCGCCGATGATCCAGGTGAGCCATGAGGGTTTTGGTCGGGTGCTTTTCACGACCGGACGGCTGGTCGTTTTGTCCAAAACGCTGCGCGATGTCCACCGGTTTGGCTTCGAGACGCTCCTGAAGCTCGCCACGGCCGGTACGAAGCTGGTCGACGATGCGATTTCAGTCATCGAAACCTTTCCCCACGTGGCGCTGGCATGATGGGCGCGATTTTCGAGAAAGGCCATCATGACGGACCCGAGAAACTATGTTGGCCAGTCCCCTCGATCCAGGGACTCGAGGCCGACCAGGTTGTTGGGGTATCGCCGATGAAGAAGCCGCTGGTCCTGATCTGCTCGCAAGATGCCGAGTTCTATCTGCTCTACAGCCACATACTGGAGGTTGACGGTTTCAGCAGTGAGACGGCAGACGGCGCGAAGGCTGCGCTGGCCTTGGCCGAACAACGGGAGCTTCAGGCCGTAGTGCTGGATTGCGACCCAGCCAGCATAAACGGGTCCGCAATTTGCGCCCACCTCAAGCGGGAACCGCGCACCACCGACCTGCCTATCATCGCCCTGATCGCGCCTGGCGCCGAGCACCAGCACCTCGATCTCTTGAAGGCAGGCGTTGAGAGCTTTGTGCGGCCGGTGGCTCCGGCCAAGCTGCTCGACTGCCTGCGGGCGAGGCTCGGGCTGACCAAGCGTGGTCCGAACGGGGTTGAAAACGACAGTTGGATTTGTTGTGGAGGCCTGGAGATGAAGCTCGATGCCCATCGGGTTCGCGGTAATGGCCACGACATCCATCTCGGACGGATCGATTTCAACGTGCTGCGGCTTATGATTGAGGCCCCCGGCAAGGTCTTCAGCCGGGACGAGCTTATCGGGGCGGCCTGGCTGCCCAACATTCATGTCGGTGCACGCACCGTCGATGTCCATATCAGCCGAATCAGGAGGGCGCTGAAAACGGCCTTGCCCGGCAGCGTCATTCGCACCGTCAGGTCGGCCGGCTACTCGCTCGAGAAGCCGGACGACTGAAATCGGTGATCGAACGTGGTGCCGCTCTCTCTTCCTCCTGAGAGCGGTGTTGCCGCTTTGAGGCGCTCCTAACGAAGACCAGGAGAAGCAGGCAAATGGAATTTAAAAGCATATTCAGTGTGACGGGTGCTGATCATTCTGATGAGGACCTCACAACAGCTGCCGGACTGTGTGCCGAGGTCGGCGCGCACCTATCGGTACTCATTATACCGCCTCCATTGCTCTTGATGTTGTCTCCGCCCCCCGAATGGAATACAGGACGTGCACAGGCAATTGCAGTACCGAACTATCGATTTCAGCAAATCGAGAAATTTTCACAGGACGTGACCAGAATGGAAAGACGGTCCGCGGATATCCTCAAAAGGCTGAAAGCTATGTCGCTTTCCTGTGACGTTGACACCGACTATTGCGATCCGGCTAGCCTCGGTGAAGTGGCACGACAGCGGGCGCTCTGCGCTGACCTGACGATCGTTGGAGGAGACCTCCTCAACGATGAGACTCTCGGACCTCCTGTTGTCAACGGCTGCTTGTTCGATAGCGGAAAGCCGGTGCTCATCGTGCCGAAGGGCGTTAAGGCGACGCTGTCGCCTCGACGCGTGCTGGTCGGCTGGGATTCGCGTGTAGAGGCCTCGCGTGCGGTTCGGGAAGCTCTTAGTATCCTATCCGCTGCCAAGGAAGTCTGTGTCGCTATGGTCGATCCAAAGGCGCAAAACAACGGGAAAGGCGCGCAGTCTGGAGCTGACATCGCTGCCTATCTTACTCGGCACGGTGCTCGGGTCTCCGTTGACCTGCTTAAGAGCGCCGGCAAATCGGCGGGCACAGTGCTGACCCAGCACGCGAACGACATCTGTGCTGACATGATGGTTATGGGTGCTTATGGCAGCCGTGGGCTGCGTGAGCGGATTTTCGGCGGTCCGCCGAGCTGGAGCTTTGGGAAGACCACATTGCCGCTGTTTTTGGCTCGCTGATCAGCTCCGTAGGAACACCGATCAGGTCGTAGGACCGCCAACCAGTCCGAAGTCGTCGTCGGTTACCGGTCGGATTGCGGAGACATGGCTGGATCCGCGAACATCTTGCGACGCTTGTCAGAGCCAAACCGGACGCCTCGACTGCTTCACGACGCTCTCGTGAACCAACTCGTGCGAGATCGTCCGCAACGGGCAGTAAAGACGAACGGCTGCAGCAGACCGCAGCCAAGCCACAGGGCGGGTGTACCAGGAGACCCCGCCTCGTGCGCGAACCCTGTTGGAAGGCCCCTTATCAGTACCCGGACGCGCGTCAAATCGGCGGCTGTCCCTGTCAGCCTGCGGTGTGCAAGGGCCGCTGCCGCGGAGCTTCCCCTGCCCGATCGTCGGGCGTGCGACAATGTCGGATTCCAGACGAGCTGGAACTGCGCGAACTCGTTGGTTTGACAGGTCTTTATCCGGCACGCCGCATGCATGGGAGTCTCCGAAAGCATTAAGAGCCGTTATCCATGGTTACGCCCCTCGAAAGAAAGAGCCGCTTCCGTCGTGGCAGGGAAACAGCCACTCCTGGGGTGGAGGCCGGCGCTAGAAGCCGCCGTAAGATCCGGAAGAGCCGCGCGACAGCATCACACACTTTCCTTCTGCTCTTGGGTTCGGATCACGCCGCGCCGCTGTCGATGCCGCCGACATTGAGCCCAAGACCTGGAAGGCGGCACACGCTTTTGCTGTCCTCTCAGTCGGGACCGCGGCTCAAGCATGCCTGTGAGGTTCGCATTGCTCAATGCCCGGCAATCGACGTCAACATGCCGCTGAGTTGGAAAACACTCCTAGAGGAGTAAGGATAAGTGGACCTCTTTTGTATTGGTGTGGGTGCTGGACCATCTAATTTGAGCCTTGCGTGTCAGATACAGGAAGAGATTGCGCAAGGGGCACTGTTCCTGGACCGGGAGGTCGATTTCCGAGGACATCCAGGCAGCGCTTTCGATTGCGCGGAGCTCCAGGTCGGCCACTTCCAGGATCTGGTTACTCTGGTCAATCCGCGATCAGCCTACACATTCGTAAACTACCTCCACGAGAACGGGCGTCTTTACAATTTCCTCAATGCGCAATTTCACGGGGTGCTTAGAGCCGAGTTCGCCCAATATCTCAACTGGGCGTTCCAGAAGAATCCGCTTGTCCGTGGCGGCGAGGCCGTTCGCGAAATCCGCTTTGACGGCGAGTTTCGCGTGCGGACGGACAACGCGGTCCTTGATGCAAGAAACCTCGTCATCGACATAGGCAAGCAGGCGCAAATTCCGCCTCAGTTTCATGGCTGGACTGGACCCAACCTGTTCCACTCATCTGAGTTGGCCCACATCAATCCTGAGGTGCAAAAAAAGCATGTCTGCGTTGTTGGCGGCGGACAGTCGGGAGCCGAGCTGCTACTGCACCTTGTCGGCCGGCCGAAAGAACGGCGGCCCGCGGCGATCACATGGGTCTTGACGCGCGAGATGCCTTTCGACGACCACGCGTTCACAAACGGGCTGTTCACGCCATGCTTCTCGGATCGTTTTGCTGCGATGAGCGAGGTGCATCGACAGCTGTTCCTGCGGCGTTTCGCGCTTGCCTCCGAGGGCATTTCAGAAAGCAAGTTGCGCGCGGTCTATCAGGCGCTCTACCACCACGCCTTTCTCGAGCCACACCAATGCGAGATCACATTGCGGCCAAGTTGCAACGTGTCGCGCTGCATCAATGCCGGAGCAGGGCACAGGCTCACGCTGCAACGCGGCTTGGACAACATCGGAGAAGTAACCGCCGATATCGTCATCCTGGCCACCGGGTACGAGAAACCGCTGCCGGGTTTCCTAGAACCGATCGCAGATCGCCTCGAACAGATCGGCAATGAGCTCGCCATCGGCGAGGATTTTTCGGTGTACTGGGACGGACCGCGAGACCGACGCCTTTTCGTTCAGAACGCCTGCCTTGGACAGCGCGGGCTGGCTGATCCGAACTTTGGGCTGCTGGCCTGGCGAGCGCGCCGCATCCTTGACAGCCTTCTGCGGCGCGCGCCATGCGCCAATCCCGAGCATCTAGGGTTCATCAACCGTCCCTTGACGGAGTGCTGGCCCGACCTCGGAGTCGAACAAATGGGCAGCGGGATATGATTCGTCGATATTGATGATCGGCGGTGGCATTCAGGAAAGATTTCCGCCTCTGGCGGCAAAAGCGGGACGAGCAATATTCCTACGGCGTCAGATCGCTCTGCTCGCGCTTGAGCAAGGTAGCGTCGCGCGACTCCTGCTTGGCGTGAAACAGCAAAGGGCATTCAATCACGATGCAGCTTTACGTGCTGTCGGGCTCAACGCCACGTGGATCGAGCCCAACGCCGCCGTTGGCAACCGCGACGCGAATTATGACGCCGGGCCACATGCGGCGGTGGCTGCAAGGGTACCGAGCCTCTCCCGCACTTTCGACCCCATCGCCGAAGTGCGACTACTCCAGGACGCCGAAGCCGGTCTTATCGCCAGCGGGCCAGCCAAACTCTCACCTTCCTAAACGGCAGCCGCTAAGGTGAGCCGTCGAAAGCCGACATTCAGGTTAACGTCAGCTGGCCGTGTTAGGGCTCGCTTATTCAAGGCGGTACCGGCGCTTGCCGAAGCTAAGAAGGGTTGGCATGCCCTTTGCCGTGCTTGATGTGCGGCAACACGGTGAGAGCTCCGCTGAAGCAAGCGAGAGGGAGCAATGCCCTCGAGACCGTGTCCGATTTTGACTGGAAAATATTCCGCGACAAAAGAGACGAAAGGTGTGGAATGACTTTGGACACCAAGATGGAACTGCGTATGGGGTCCCCGGCTCCTGCGCTGAAAGTGGAGAACTGGCTGCGTGGCGAGCCCCTCACGAGCCTTCGGCCCGGCAAGGTCTACCTCGTTGAATTTTGGGCGACTTGGTGCCGACCATGTGTCCACGCCATGCCCCATTTGATCGAACTGCAGGAGAAATATAAAGACAGCGGATTTGAGATTATCGGAGTCGCAGCTTGCGAAAAGGCTGCAACCGCGGACGAAGCGCGGACCAACGTGGATGCCTGGCTGACCGAGAAGTTCCCGAATCTGAATTATCGGACAGCGTTCGATTGCACTGGCGAAATGAAAAAGCTCTGGCTGGAACCCAGCTCTTCGTTCGGGATTCCCACCTCGTTCGTGGTCGACCGCGACGGCCACATCGCTTATATCGGCCACCCGGCACCTCTCGATGACGTTTTGCCGAAAGTCCTTAACGGCAGCTGGCGCAGCAGCTATGAAGCGAAAGCCGTCGATGCAAAGCGAATCTCGCGTGTGCGCGAATCGTCGCTGAGTCAGCCGATATACGCCAAACTTGGGCCGGCGATGCAGGACGAGGATTGGGCAGCGGCACTATTGGCCATCGAAGAAGGCCTCGCCGTGATGCCAGACTCTTTTGATTTTCGGCGGGTTCATGCGGATATTCTGCTTCACAAGCTGCGCGACATCAAAACCGGCTTGCCGCTTATGCGCGAATTGGTCGAGGACGCGATCAACAAAAAGTTCGAAGCGATGTCTTGGGTGGTGATGGCGCTGAACCAACTCTTCCATCCCACGATCGACAACTCCCATCTTCCGCATGATGATCGCTTTGCGATGGGCAAGGAGCTCTCCGAACAGATCCTGGAACTTAATCCTCCGCAAGGCGATGGAGACTTTAAATTCGGGTGTTACTTTCCGGTCGCTCAGTATTATTACGAGAGCGGCAACAAGGACCGGGCGATCGAGTTGATCGAGGTGGCAATCAAATCGCTGGACCATTCGGAGCCAGTGCCGGACCAAACCAAACAGCGCTACCTCACCTCGTTGCTCCAAGCCCTGGCCAACTACACGGGTGAGCCTGCCTGTCACGCGGGTCTCTGTGTGGCTCCGCAAAACAAGACTTCCGAAACTCAAAACGCTGTCACTTCCTGAGCAAGGATCGCGAAGGGCATGACAATTGGAATTGAACACCGGCAAATCCGCCCGCCCAGGCGCACTTCGCAGCAATAACGTCGATGCCGCAAAAGTGCGCGGCTTGCGGCAGGTGGAATTTCCATTGCGTTTACCTCGGGTCGAACCGCGGCGCAGGCGTTCGCGCCGCGGTGAAAGGTCTCGCATTGGTGGACGTGCTCGAGGTCGGCCACGGGACACTGTTGCGTGGGATCGGCTCGCCCAAGCCATTCCCCGCCCACGCAAGCGCCCGAACCACACATCGCAGAAAAAGAGATCGTCCTTCAAGAGGAGTACTGAAATTGGGGAAAAGCGAAATTCCTCATGAACCGGTTGGCCCTGCTGTCCACGGGGACGGCGAGGCCCTTGCTTCCCCGTTCGTCAAATGCCTCCTGCGGCTCATTCGTACTCAGGATTCCTTCGGCTTATGGGAAGGCCA
>NZ_RZOJ01000600.1:0-2589 GCF_003998845.1 Mesorhizobium sp. M4A.F.Ca.ET.022.05.2.1
GTCAGCGACCCCTTGCGGATGACGCCATCGAGGTGATGGATCGCCGGGTGGCTGCCATAGCCGAGCGTCAGGTCGCGAAAGGTCAGGCAGGCATTGGTCATCGGTGGTCCGTTGGGGCGGTAGCCCATTGTTCGAGCGGTTCAAGTCGATATGTGATGTTATTACATTAGTCAACAAGATGGCCCGACGCAATTTGGTCACGGCCGGTCAACTCGCCGTGTACGCAACGGGCAGGGGCCACACAATTGGCTCAATTGGTTTCGTCCCTGCCGGCCTTGCCCGAAACCGGCGCGGACTCTAAAGAGGCGCGACCGATAATAGGAAGGAACGCCCCATGAGCATTCGTCGCATCGATGTTGGCCCGCGCATGAGCCAGATCGTCATCCACGGCAACACCGTCTATCTGGCCGGCCAGGTCGGCGAGCCCGGCGGCAATGTCGCCTCGCAGACCCGCGACATCCTGAAGACCATCGACGAATTGCTGGCCAAGGCCGGAACCGACAAGACCAAGATCCTGCAGACCATCATCTGGCTGGCCGACATGAGCACCTTCGCCGAGATGAACGCGGAATGGGACAAGTGGGTGCCGCAGGGCCATACGCCCGCCCGCGCCACCGGCGAGGCCAAGCTGGCCGGCCCGGAATATATGGTCGAGATTATTATTACGGCGGCGATTTAAGGCGCGGCGCCCGAACTGCCAATCTCCCCCACGAGGGGGAGATCACTCATCCCTGCGACGGCGTGAACCGCGCCACCAGCGTGTGGCTCTCGGCCGGATAAATAAAGCGCACATGCGTCACCGGGTGCTCGGCGCTCCAGGTGCGACGCTCGACCACCAGGCAGGGCGCGCCGGGGTCTATATCGAGCGTGTCGGCGACATGGTCGTCCGCGGCGGTGGCGCGGATGCGATGCTCGGCCTCGCTCCACGGCACGCGGCCGATCAGCCAGGGGCCGGGCGCGATGGCCAAAAAGTCCTCCTCGCCGGCCTCCGCGACCGCGGCGAGATTGATCAGCCGCTGCTCATGCGCGAAGGGCCGCTGGCCAGCGAAATGCAGGCATTCCAGCGAAAGCACCAAGCCTGGGGCGGAAAGGCCCAGCAGTGACCGGTCCTCGGCGCTGCTGCGCCGCTTCAGCCGAGCCATCCTTTCATAGCGATAGGGCAGGCCGAGCGCTTCGACCTCGATCCGGATGTCGTGCAGTTCCAGCACCGCCGCCTGCGACTGCGGCCGGCGGACAAAACTGCCGGAACGGCGGCGGCGCTCGATCAGCCCGGCCTTGGCCAGCTGCGACAGCGCCTTGTTCACCGTCATGCGCGAGCAATTGTATTCAGCTGTCAGCTCGTGCTCGAACGGAATCCTGTGTCCGGGCGCCCAGGCGCCGGACAGGATCTTTTCGCTGATGTCGGACAGGATGCGCTGGTGCAGCGAAACAGCCTCGCCACCTTCCGCTTCCATTGTCTCGATCATGCTCATGTCGCGGTTTCGCCTGTTGAACGAGCTAGGCTGCCGACAGCGCGGTCATGACAGCGCGGAACCTCTCGGCGATTGGCTCGCGCCTGGCATGCTGGCCGCCGCTGACCTGCTTCCTGCCGTGCACCCAGACGCTGTCGACGCTGGCGCCGTTGGCGAAGATCCAGGCATCGAGGATGGAGTCTCCCGTCTTGCCGGCGAGCGACGGATGGTTCGGGTCGAGCGACACCAAATCGGCCGGGGCGCCGGCTGCGATCCGCGCCGGGCCGGCGCCGAGCGCGGCGCTGCCGCCGTCGAGCGCGGCATCGAACAAGGCGCGGCCGGTCGAGCCGCCCGCCACCGCCAGCACGTTGCGGGCGCGGTGCGCCAGGCGCTGCGAATATTCAAGTTGCCTGAGCTCGTCCGGCAGGCCGATTAGCACATTAGAGTCTGAGCCGACGCCGAAGCGGCCGCCATGTTCGACGAACAGCGGCGCGGTGAAGGTGCCGTCGCCGAGATTGGCCTCGGTGATCGGGCAGAGGCCGGCGATCGCGCCACTCCTGGCCATGCGGACCGTCTCGGCCTCGGTCATATGCGTGGCGTGGATCAGGCACCAGCGCCGGTCCACCTTGGCATGGTCAAGAAGGAATTCGACCGGCCGCGCGCCCGACCAGGCGAAGCAATCCTCCACTTCCTTTGTTTGCTCGGCGATATGAATGTGGATCGGGCCGTCGGGCGCCATCGCGGTTACCGCGTCGAGTTCCTCTGGCGTCGCGGCGCGCAGGCTGTGCGGGGCGACGCCGACAACGGCCTGATCGAGCGAGCGAACGCTTTCGCGGCCTTTCTCAAGCAAGCGTCCGAACCGTTGGACATCATTGATGAATCGCCGCTGGCCCTCATTGGGTGCCGCACCCCCGAAGGAGGAATGGGCATAGAAGACGGGCAGCAGCGTCAGCCCGATGCCGGTCTCAGCCGCGGCCGCCGCGATCCGCTCCGCCATCTCGGCGATGTTGCCATAGGGTTTTCCGTCGCGGTCGTGGTGGAGATAGTGGAACTCGCCGACGCGCGAAAATCCCGCTTCCAGCATCTCGACATAAAGCTGTGCCGCCACCGCCTCGACCTGGTCCGGCGTCATCGACAG
>NZ_RZOJ01000601.1:0-2574 GCF_003998845.1 Mesorhizobium sp. M4A.F.Ca.ET.022.05.2.1
GTCGACGCCAAATCCGGCCTGATGCCCGACGACCGGACCTTCGCCGAGGTGGTCCGCAAATCCGGCAAGCCGGTCGTGCTGGTCGCCAACAAGGCCGAGGCGCGTGGTGCGCAAGCCGGCATGCTGGAAGCCTGGGAGCTTGGCCTCGGCGAGCCGATCCCCGTCTCGGCCGAGCATGGCCAGGGCATGCCCGACCTGCGCGACGCGGTGATCGCGGCGCTCGGCGAGGAACGCGCCTTCGGTGAGGACGAGGAGGACGACGGGGAGATCGCCGCCAGCGAGGTGCTGATCGGCGAGGACATCGCCGACCCCGACGCCGAGCCCGCCTATGACGACACCAAGCCGATGCGCATCGCCGTCGTCGGTCGCCCGAACGCCGGCAAGTCGACGCTGATCAACGCGCTGATCGGCGAAGAGCGGCTGCTGACCGGGCCGGAAGCCGGCATCACACGCGATTCCATCTCGGTCGACTGGGACTGGCGCGGCCGCCGGGTAAAACTGTTCGACACCGCCGGCATGCGGCGCAAGGCCAGGATTCACGAAAAGCTGGAAGTGATGTCGGTGCAGGACGGCCTGCGCGCCATCCGCTTCGCCGAGATCGTCATCATCGTGCTCGACGCCACCATCCCCTTCGAGAAGCAGGATCTGCAGATCGCCGATCTCATCATCCGCGAAGGTCGCGCGCCGGTGATCGCCTTCAACAAATGGGACCTGATCGACAACCCGCAGGAACTGCTGGCGGAGCTGCGCGAGAAGACCGAGCGGCTCCTTCCCCAGGTGCGCGGGATGCAGGCGGTGACGGTCTCCGCCGAGACCGGACGCGGTCTCGACAAGCTCATGGATAGCGTGATCAAGACGCACAAGGTGTGGAACAGCCGTGTGTCGACCGGCAAGTTGAACCGCTGGCTGGAAGGCATTTTGGCGCATCATCCGCCGCCCGCCGTTGCCGGGCGCCGCTTGAAGATCAAATATGTCACCCAGGCCAAGACCCGCCCGCCCGGCTTCGTCGTCTCGTGCTCGCGGCCCGACGCAATGCCGCAATCCTATGTCCGCTACCTGTCGAACAGCCTGCGCGAAGCCTTCGACATGCCGGGCGTGCCGATCCGCATGGCGCTACGCACCTCGGACAATCCATTCGCCGGCCGGGCAAAGAAGCGCTGAGCGGCACTGAGCCTGGGCCTCAGCGCGTCAGGCGACATGTCTCAACGCTTCATTCGCCCGCGCGCTTTCGGGTAGCGCTTGCAGCGCCGCCTGCAACAGTATGTCGGCGAGGCGCGCCGCCACCGGGTCAAGCTCGGCCTCCCTCTGATGCAGGACCAGCGCTATCTTCGGCAAGACCGGTAGCCCCAACAGTTCCGGCATCATCGCCCTGACATTGGCGGGCAGCCCGATATCGGTACGGATCGTCAGCCCGAGACCGGCGGCGACCGCCGCCCAGATGCCGCCGAGGCTGGGGCTGGAGAAGGCCATCCGCCAGGACAGGCCGGCGCGGTCGAGCGTTTCGGTCGCCATCGTGCGCAGCAGGCAGGGCGCTTCCAGCGCCACCAGCGGCAGGATGTCGTCCTTGCCCGGCCCGGCCTCGATCGGCTTTGCCGGCCCGATCCAGCGCATTTGAACATCGGCGACGTGCCGGCTGTAGGGCAGGCTCGCGCCATTGTGCCAGGCAAGCGCGATGTCGAGGCTGCCCTGGGTGATCCGGTCGGCAAGCTCATGGCTGCGCGCGATCCGCGCCTCTATCTTGACCTTGGGATGGGCGCGGGCGAAGCGGCCCAGCACCTCCGGCAGCACCGCCTCGCCGAAATCCTCCTGCAGGCCTAGCCGCACCCAGCCTTCCAGCTCGACGTCGTGGATGGCGGCGGCCGCCTCGTCGTTAAGCTCGAGCAGTCGCCGCGCATAGCCGAGCATGGTTTCGCCGGCTTCGGTCAGCGCCAGGCCGCGCCCCGATTTGCGGAAGATCGGGGTGGCCGCCTGCTCCTCAAGCTTCTTCAGCTGCGCGCTAACGGCGGAGGTCGAACGGCCAAGCCTTTCGGCGGCCCTGGCGAAGCTGCCCAGCTCCATCCCGGCGACGAAGCTCCTGAGGACGTCGAGGTCGAATGTGACGCGTCGCATGTTATTGTCCTGCTTTTCAGGATTGTATATCAAAAACTTCCTGATTTTATGGATAAAGCTATGGCGCTACATCCTACCCGTCAAGCCGGTCAGCCGGCCGTCACGGGAATGAACGCATGTCCGCCATCGCCACACGCACCGACTGCCAGCCTCCTGCGAAAGCCACGGCTGGCTCCGCCGCTCGAACCTTCGGATCCAATCATCGCTGGAAGGTGCTGGGCATCGGCGTCGCGGCCAATGCCGGGTTCTCCGCGACCTTCTCCGGCGTGCCGGCCACCGCGGTGGTGATGCGCCAGGGTTATCAACTCGACAATGCCTCGCTCGGACTGGCGCTCGGTCTTCTCGGATTGGGCGTGGCGCTGAGCGAACTGCCCTGGGGCGTGCTCACCGATCGCTGGGGCGACCGCCGCGTGCTGTTGACCGGGCTCGGCGCGACGGCGGCATGGCTGTTCGTCATGGCTATGC
>NZ_RZOJ01000602.1:0-2559 GCF_003998845.1 Mesorhizobium sp. M4A.F.Ca.ET.022.05.2.1
GGCCTGGTCGTTCGTCGTCAATCTCGAAACCGGGGCCTGGTGCAAGTTCGTCGGATGGGCAACCCGCTGCATCGAATTGCACGACAGCCGCCTCTTCTTCGGCACCAATGACGGCAAGGTCTTCGAAGGCGAGATCAACGGCAATGATGACAGCGGGCCGATCTATTACACCTACGTCGGCAATCCTGATCACATGAAAACGCTTGGCCGGCTGAAAACCGTGCACCAGGCGCGGCCGACCTTCCTCGCCTCGACGCCGTTCAACCCGAAAATCTCGTTCTCGGTCAATTACACGGTGACCCTGCCGACGGCCCCGGACGCGGCCGATGGTGGCACGGCTGACCTGTGGGACTCCGGCCTGTGGGACGTTGCTCTCTGGGATCAGGCCGCGCCGGTGGCGACCGTCAGCGGCGGCCAATGGATTTCGATCGGCAAGACCGGATACGTGGTGCAGCCGCAGGTGCAGGTTACCGGCTTTCTCAATCGCCGCCCCGATGTCGAGTTCGTGCAGCTCGACGTGACCTTTGAAAATGGCGGGGTGGTCGTATGAGGTACGACATCGCCATCGAGAACTTCAACGAGGCCTGGCCGGAGCTCGAACCGCTTTGCCGCCGGCACTATGGCGAGATGCAGGCGCGCATGGCGGCCGAGGGCATGTCGATCGGCGAGTTCAAGCCGCGGCTGAACGTCTACGGCACCGCCAGCCATCTGCTCTGCTTCGTGGTCAGGAACGAGCGCGAGGCAGTCGGCTACGCCTTCATCTGGATCACGCAGGACATGCACAACAGCGAACCCATCGCCATGGAGGACACGATCTACATGCGGCCGGATCACCGGAACGGCATAGGACGCCGTTTCACCAGGCACATCCTGGCCGAACTCAAAGCGCGTGGCTGCGTCAGGGCACACGTGACCATCGCCACCGATCTGCGTGTTGCCAAGATGTGCGAGCGCGTGGGCTTCAAGCGGTCGGCAATCGCAATGACGTATTTCCTTCAGGAGGCCTGACAAGATGTGCGCGCCCGATCCTCCCGCCCCGCCGGATCCCAAAGAAACCTCCGCGGCGTCGACCTCGACGAACGTCGGCACGGCTGTCGCCAACGCGAACCTTGGCAACGTCAACCAGGTCACGCCTGACGGCAATCTCACCTACAGCCAGTCCGGCACCTATAAGTGGAACGACCCCTATACCGGAAAGTCCTACGACATCCCGACCTACACGGCGACGCAGACGCTTTCGCAGACCGGGCAGGCGATCAAGGATCAGACCGACCAAGCCAAGCTCAACCTCGGCGAGCTGGCGGCGGGCCAGTCGTCGTTCCTGAAAGACTGGTTGTCGAAGCCGGTCGACCTGTCGAACGACGCGACAGAAGCCCGGTTGATGGACCTCGGCATGAAGCGGCTTCAGCCGGCGCTGGACGCCCGCCGCGCGGCGAATGAAGCCGACCTAATCAACCGCGGCATCCGTCCGGGATCCGACAACTACGCCCAAGCGCACAACATTCAGAACCAGGGCGAAAACGACGCCTACAACTCGCTGCTGCTGTCCGGGCGCGGGCAGGCGGTGCAGGAGGCGCTGGCGCAGAACTCGGCACCCATCAACAACCTGACCGCGCTGCTGTCCGGGTCGCAGGTGAGCCAGCCGAATTTCGTCAATGCGAACATGCCGACGATCCCGACGACCGATGTCGCCGGCCTGATCAACACCAACTACAACCAGAAGCTCCAAAACTGGCAGCAGAGCCAAGCGAACACCCAGAACCTTCTGGGTGGCCTGTTCTCTCTCGGCGCGTCGTTCATCTAGGAGGGGATCATGGGTTTCATCTTCGGCCCCGGCCAGCAGTACCAGACGCCCGAGGAACTGGCGAAGGCTCGCGCCGTTGCCGAGGCCCTGCTTAACCAGCAGCCGATCGCGCACAATGTCGGCGAAGGCCTTGTCGTGGTCGGACAGGCGATCAGGGGCAGGCGAGACCTGAACCGCATCATCAAGGCGCAAGGCGATATGCGCGCCGGCGGTGACGGTGTCTTTTCGGCGCTGTTCGGCGGTGGTGCACCGGCAGCAACGTCGACCGTGACGCCGCGCGGCGGCGGTGCGGTCGCTTCGGCCCTTGGTGGCGGCTCGATGGGCAGCGCTCCGGACCTTTCCGGCAATGACGTCTACAACGGCTTCATGGATACGGTGAAAAGCAAGGTCACCAATCCTTACGGCCTCGCAGCCGTCGCCGCCACCGCCAACGCCGAAAGCCGTTTCAGTCCGAAGAACGCTTTCGGTTCCTGGTCGGACCCCAGCGAAAGCGGCCAGGCTGGCACCGCTGGCGGCATCCTGTCGTGGCGTGGTCCGCGTTTTGAGGCGATGCGCACCTTTGCCGGCAGCAACGGCGGCGATGCAAACGCTCCGTCGCCGCAGCTTCAGGCGCAGTATTTTCTCCAGGAAGACCCTGGCCTGATCGATGCGCTGAACGCGGCGCAGTCGCCGGAAGAGGCGCAGCGCCTGATGAACAACGCCTGGAAATTCGCCGGCTACAACCGACCCGGCGGCGAGGCCGCGCGCCGCATTTC
>NZ_RZOJ01000603.1:0-2550 GCF_003998845.1 Mesorhizobium sp. M4A.F.Ca.ET.022.05.2.1
GGCATGCAAGGGGCAATCAAAGGGGTTTGATCGCATGAAAAAGACTGTTCTCATGGCAACGATACTGGCGACCGCGCTGTTCGGCACCTCGGTCGCAGGCAAGGCTGCCGCCCTGGTGGCCAATATCGATGTATCCTCACAAACGATGACCGTCAGCAGATACGGCCAGGTGCTGTACCGCTGGAGCGTGTCCACCGCCCGCAAGGGTTACTTCACGCCGCGCGGCAGCTACCGCCCGCAGTGGACGGCCCGGATGTGGTATTCGCGCAAATACGAGATGTCGCCGATGCCATACTCAGTGTTCTTCCGTGGCGGCTACGCCATCCACGGCACCGGCGCGGTGAAGTATCTCGGGCGTCCGGCCTCGCATGGCTGCGTGCGCCTGCACACCGCCAACGCCGCGACCTTCTATTCGATGGTGCGCGAAGCGGGCTACGGCAACACGCGCATCGTCGTCACCGACTGACCTCGCGCGATTGCCTTTCGGCGCCAAAAGCGTTGCAGCAATGCCGCACTGCAACCGGAACTCGCATCGAGGCACGGTTTCCGGTGCCGGCGTCGATTGCGTAAATCTTTGGCGGTGGTAGGTATCGCAACGTTACTTTTTGATGCTTGGGGATTACAATGTATCGACTTGTTTTGAGCGCGGCGATTGCCGTAACCGCTACTTCCACCTTCGCTGCCGACGCGCCCGTCGTCCTGGACCAGGAACTCGCCCAGCCGCATATTTCAGGCTACGGCGAGGTATATCTCGGCGGTCTCTACTTCGCGACCCCCGGGGACGATGCAGACGGCACGACCGCCGGCGGCGCCGCCCGGGTCAATTTTCCGATCGACGCTCGCTGGAACATCCAGACCGACGCGGTGATCGATTCGCTGTGGGTCGAGGGTACGAACATCTACAGCTACGGCGGCGCAATCCATGGCTACTGGCGCGATCCGAGCGCCTATGCGCTCGGCGGTTTCGCTACGATCACGGGATATGGCGGCGAAGATTTCGGCGGTGCCGATCTATACTCCTTCTCGGTCGGCCCTGAAGCTCAAGCCTATTTCGGCAACGTGACCGTCTACGGACAAGTCTACTACGGCCAGTTGCGGGCCTCCGGTGAATCCGAGCATCTCGACAATTGGGGTGGCCGCGGCGTGGTGCGCTACTTCGCCCAGGACAACCTTCGCTTCGACGGCGAACTTGGCTTCGCGAGACTTTCGGCGGACGGCGCGCACTTCGACACCGTCTCGGCGGCTCTGCAGGCCACCTACCGTTTCACAGGTACGCCGTGGTCCGTCTTCGGACGCTACCAGTTGGATCATCTGACTTTCTCCGAAGGTCCGGGCAGCGTGAACGTCCACAAATATGTGATCGGCCTGCGGG
This sequence comes from Mesorhizobium sp. M4A.F.Ca.ET.022.05.2.1, assembly GCF_003998845.1. Taxonomy (NCBI): domain Bacteria; kingdom Pseudomonadati; phylum Pseudomonadota; class Alphaproteobacteria; order Hyphomicrobiales; family Phyllobacteriaceae; genus Mesorhizobium; species Mesorhizobium sp. M4A.F.Ca.ET.022.05.2.1. The sequence continues at coordinate 1,373 of NZ_RZOJ01000603.1, forward strand.
CGAGCTTCGGCTCGGATACGCTGCTGTCGGAGGACCGCAACGGCGCTACCATGGATACGTACCGGTCGAATTTTACCGTGCCGTTCCTCTAGGGTCAGGTAAGCAAGAGCTACATCAAAGCCGCGAAGAGCAATCTTCGCGGCTTTTCTTTGCTGGTGGCCTCAGTCCTCGATTTCCGGAAAACCTTCAGGCAGTGCAGACCGCGCTGGGAAACCGACCCTGGGTGCGCTCAGCTGACTACTTTCGCCTGCCCACGCCGGCTGCGGCGGCGGCCGCTCATCTCCCACCTTTTGTGGAACCACATCCACTGGCCGGGATCCTCGCGCACCCAGCGCTCGACGACGTCGGCGAGAAGCTGGGTGGTGGCGTGGACGTCGACACTGCCGCTCTCTGTGCGCGGCAAGGTCAGCTTGTCCTCGATCTCGAGGCGGAAACGGTTGTCCGGCAGCCGGACGCAGCGTGCCGGATAGACGTCGCAGTCGTAGTGGCGGGCGAGCATGCCCAGTACCGGATTGCTCTGGCAAGGGCGGCCGAAGAAGGTCGTCTCCAGTCCGCTGGAGAATTTCTGGTCGACGAGCACGCCGATATTGCCGCCGTTCTCCAGGATGGCGGCAAGCGCGAAGGAAGCGCCGGTCGAGGAGGGCAGCAAGCCTCCCATGGTCGAGCGGCGCGTCGAGTGGATGTAATCGGCGAGATAGGGATTATTGGGCGGGCGAAACAGCGCGGTGATGTTCATGCCGAAGGTGGCCGCGGCCACGGGCAGCAGCTCGAAATTGCCGAGATGGCCGGTAAACAGGATATGCGGCTTCTTCTCGCCGGCGATCTCGGCGAAATGCACGACACCGCGCACCTCGACCCGGCCCGGCTTCGTCGCATTCGGATCGAAATCGAACAGCGCATCGAGGAAGATATACTCGGCCGCGAGGCGGGCCATGTTGCCCCACATGTCCAGCGCGATGGCCTCGATCTCGGCGTCGCTCTTTGCGGGATAGGCGCGGCGCAGATTGTTGACCGCGACCCGATGACGTCCGACCAGCGGGCCGATGCGGCGGGCGACGCGGTCGGCGAAGTTGAGCGCCTTGTCCGGCGGCAGGAGCCGCAGCAGCGAGATCATCGCCATGGCCAGGCGCGCCACCAGCCAGTGCTCCATCTGGCGCAGCCGCCGGCCGTAGCGGAAC
>NZ_RZOJ01000604.1:0-2542 GCF_003998845.1 Mesorhizobium sp. M4A.F.Ca.ET.022.05.2.1
TATCTGGATATCGCCGAACAGCGCGGCGTCGGCTTTGTTCTCGACACGCCGACATGGCGCGCCAATCCCGACTGGGCCGGGAAACTCGGCTACTCGCGCAGTGAGCTGTCGGCCGCGAACCGGCGCGCGGTCACGTGGGCGCGTGCGCTGGCAGCGCCCTATGCGGCGCGTGGGATGCTTGTCCTCGTGAATGGGGTAGTCGGGCCGCGCGGCGACGGCTACCAGGTCGATGCAGCGATGACGACGGCCGAGGCCGAAACCTATCACAGCGACCAGATCAGAGCGTTCCGCGATGCCGGCGTCGATATGGTCAGCGCCGTCACCATGACCTATTCGCACGAGGCCGCCGGCATAGCTTGCGCGGCCATGGCATCGGGGCTCCAATCGGTGATTTCCTTCACCGTCGAGACGGATGGGCGCCTGCTTTCCGGCGAAAGCCTGAAAGACGCCATCGAAACCGTTGACGACGAGACTGACGGCGCCCCGGCCTATTTCATGATCAACTGCGCGCACCCCAGCCATTTCGATGCGGTTCTTGCCGCCGGCGAAGGCTGGATAGGTCGCATTCGCGGCGTGCGGGCCAACGCATCCGCCAAGAGCCATGCCGAGCTCGACGCAGCGACCGAACTCGACCCCGGCGATCCGGTCGATTTCGGTCGGCGCTATCGCGCGATGCGCGACCGCTTCGGTCACATCGCCGTGCTTGGCGGCTGCTGCGGCACGGACAGACGCCATATTGCCGCGATCTGCGACGCCTGTCTGTGAGGGCAGCTAGCGGGAGGAGGGACTACCCCTCCATTTCCTCGCGCAGCATCTCCAGTTCCAGCCACTCTTCTTCCAGCGCGGCCAGCGTCGCGCGTTCCTTGTCGAGGGCGGCGATGGTCTTCTGGAACGAGGCCGGGTCGCGCTCGTAATAGGAGGGATCGGCGATGTTGTTCTCCAGCCTGGAGATCGACGCGGTCACCGCCTCGATCTTCCTGGGCAGGGATTCCAGCGCGAATTTCTGCTTGAACGACAGTTTCTTCGCTGGGACTTTCGGCGGCGCCGGCTCTGCCTTGCCGGTGGCCGCCTGTTCCGCCGTATCCGCTTTCGGCCTCGCCTTGCGATCCTCCAGCTTCGAGCCGCCGCGCTGCGCCAGCATATCGGAATAGCCGCCGGCATATTCGATCCAACGGCCGGCGCCATCCGGCGCGATCACGCTGGTGACGGTGCGGTCGAGGAAATCGCGATCGTGGCTGACCAGGATGACCGTGCCGGCAAAGCCCGCCACCAGTTCCTGCAACAGCTCCAGCGTCTCCATGTCGAGGTCGTTGGTCGGCTCGTCGAGCACCAGCAGGTTCGCGGGCCTGGCCAGCACGCGGGCGAGCAGCAGCCGCGCGCGTTCGCCGCCCGAAAGCTCGCGCACCGGCGTACGCGCCTGCTCCGGCTTGAACAGGAAGTCCTTCATGTAGGAAACGACATGGCGCTGTTCGCCATTGACGAGAAGGTTCTCGCCGCGCCCGTCGGTGAGGTAGTGCGCCAGCGTCTCGGCCGGATCGACGGCCTCGCGCTTCTGGTCGAGCGTGGCGATCTCGAGATTGACGCCGAGCCGCACAGTGCCGGCGTCAGGCGCCAGTTCACCGGTCAGCATCTTCAGCAGCGTCGTTTTTCCGGCGCCGTTCGGGCCGACCAAACCGACGCGGTCGCCGCGCTGGATGCGGGTCGAGAAGCCCTTGACCACGGTGAGGTCGCCGAAGCTCTTTTCGATGCTCTTGGCCTCGATCACCAGCTTGCCGGACTCGGCGGCGTCGCTGGCCACCAGGGTGGCAGTGCCCTCGGCGCCGCGATGGCTGCGGAAACGCTGGCGCATGGTCTGCAATTCGCCGAGCCGTCGCATGTTGCGCTTGCGCCGTGCGGTCACGCCGTAGCGCAGCCAGTGCTCCTCGCGCACGATCTGGCGGCCGAGCTTGTGCTGCTCGCGCTCTTCCTCTTCCAACACCTGGTCGCGCCATTCCTCGAAATGGCCAAAGCCCTTGTCCAGCCGCTTGGTCTGGCCGCGGTCGAGCCAGACGGTGGCGCGCGATACGCGCTCGAGAAAACGACGGTCGTGCGAAATCAGGATCACCGCAGAGGAGGTGCGGGCAAGCTCCTCTTCCAGCCATTCGATCACCGACAGATCGAGATGGTTGGTCGGCTCGTCGAGCAGCAGAATGTCGGGCTCCGGCGCCATGACGCGGGCAAGGGCCGCGCGGCGCGCCTCGCCGCCGGAAAGGTCGTTCGGCCGCTCTTCGCCGGTCAGGCCAAGATGCTCCATCAAATAGGTGGCGCGGTAGGGATCGTCGGCCGGTCCGAGCCCTGCCTCGACATAGGCGCGCACATTGGCGAAGCCATCCATGTCGGGCATTTGCGGCAGGTAACGCACCGTCGCCGAAGGCTGGCGGAACACCTCGCCATCCTGTGGTTCGATCATGCCGGCGGCGATCTTGAGCAGCGTCGACTTGCCGGAGCCGTTGCGGCCGACCAGCGCGATCTTGTCGCCGGCGGACGCGCTGAGCGCCGCGCC
>NZ_RZOJ01000605.1:0-2542 GCF_003998845.1 Mesorhizobium sp. M4A.F.Ca.ET.022.05.2.1
CACCAAGACCGACGTCGCCGTGCTGAAGGTCGATCCGAAGGGCCACAAGCTGACGGCGGTGAAGTTCGGCGATTCCACCAAGATGCGCGTCGGCGACTGGGTGATGGCGATCGGCAATCCGTTCGGCCTCGGCGGCACGGTGACGGTCGGCATCGTCTCGGCACGCAACCGCGACATCAATTCCGGCCCCTATGACGACTTCATCCAGACCGATGCCGCGATCAACCGCGGCAATTCCGGGGGTCCGCTGTTCAACAGCCTGGGCGAGGTCATCGGCATCAACACGGCGATCATCTCGCCGTCGGGCGGCTCGATCGGCATCGGCTTCTCCATTCCCTCGCAGCTTGCCTCGGGCGTCGTCGAACAGCTTCGACAGTTCGGCGAAACGCGGCGCGGCTGGCTCGGCGTGCGCATCCAGCCGGTCACCGACGACATTGCCGAAAGCCTCGGCATGGCGACCGCAAAGGGCGCGCTGGTGGCCGGCGTCATCAAGGGCGGACCGGTCGACAACGGCACGATCCTGGCCGGCGACGTCATCATCAAGTTCGACGGCAAGGACATCCACGAGATGCGCGACCTGCCGCGCGTCGTCGCGGAAAGCCCGGTCGGCAAGGCAGTGGACGTGGTCATCGTGCGCAAGGGCGTCGAGCAGACGGTGAAGGTGACGCTCGGCCGGCTCGAGGACGGCGAGAAGCTGGCGAGCGGCGAAGATGGCAACACCGACGAGGACAATGGCGACAAAGCGCCCGCGGTGTCTACGGCCGCCGTGCTCGGCATGACTATCGGCGAGCTCAATGACGAAACGCGGACCAAGTTCGGCATCGCTGCCGACGTCTCCGGCGTCGTCATCACCGACGTCACCAAGGATTCGGCCGCGGCAGAGCGTGGCATCCAGCCCGGCGAGGTGATCACCGAGATCGCCCAGGAATCGGTCGCCACGCCGAAGGATGTCATGGACCGGATCGGCGCTTTGAAGGAGCAGGGGCGCAAGAACGCGCTGTTGATGTTGGCGTCGAAGACCGGTGAGTTGCGGTTTGTCACGATCCGGATGGATTGAGTCCGGTAAGGCCTGCAACAATCTGATTTCAATATGAAAAGGGCGGCTAACGAGCCGCCCTTTTTCTTGCCTGCCAGTCCTTGCGCGACAGAGCGTAGAGGACATGCCGCTTGAGATGCGGGTGGCTATCGGGGATCGAGGGGTGGTCGAAATCGCGAGCCGGGTCGGGGCTCATGCCGAGGCGTTCCATGACGGCCGTCGAGCGGCGGTTGGCGGCGACGGCGAAGGAGACGATTTCATCGCGGTCGAGCGTTTCGAAGCCAAAGGCGAGCCAGGCTTCGGAGGCCTCCGTGACATAGCCCTTGCCCCAGAATTCCGGCGCCAAACGCCAGCCGATCTCGATTGTGTCGGAAGGCATGGACGGCACGTGATCGGTCTCTAAGAGGCCAACAAAGCCGATGCATTCGCCCGTCGCGGCGATCTCGGCGGCGGCAAAGCCAAAGCCATCCTCGGCGATCCAGCCGCGAAATTCATCCATTTTGGCATCCGTCTCGGCGCGGTCGCGGCGGAACGGAAAGAATTCCATCACCTGCTCGTCAAAATTGATGCGATGGAAGAGCTCGCGATCACGGTCCTCCCAGTTGCGCAGGATCAGGCGCTCGGTGCGCATCGGTTTCATCCGGCAAACTCCTCCTGGCGATAGCCCTGGAGATAGAGCAGCGCCGTCAGATCGCCATGGTCGATGCGGACCTTGGCCTCCGCCGCCACCGAAGGCTTGGCATGCAGGGCAACGCCGGTGCCGGCAAGGCGGATCATGTCGAGGTCGTTGGCGCCGTCGCCGACGGCAAGCGCGTCGGCCGGTGTGAGGCCGAGGCGGGCAGAGATTTCAAGCAACGCCTCCGCCTTGGCGGCGCGGCCGAGAATTGGCTCGGCGACCAGCCCGGTGAAACGGCCGTGCTCTTCGATCAGGCGGTTGGCGCGGTTCTCCTGGAAGCCAAGCATCGCCGCGATGCGGCTGGTGAAGACATTGAAGCCGCCTGACACAAGTGCCGTCCAGGCGCCGTTGCCCCGCATGGTACGCACAAGCGCGAGGCCGCCGGATGCCAGCGTCAGCCGGTTTTCGATCAGACGGTCGACCACGGCGGTATCGAGGCCGTTCAACAGAGCCACGCGCTCGCGCAGGGCCGGCTCGAAGGCGATCTCGCCGTTCATCGAGCGCGCGGTGATCGCCGCGACACGGTCCTTGACGCCGATCTCGTCGGCCAGTTCGTCAATGCATTCCTGGTCGATCATCGTCGAATCCATGTCGGCGATGAGGATCTTCTTGCGCCGGCCCTCAGTCGGCTGGACGATCACGTCGACCGGGTGCGAGGCGAGCGCGGCGCGCAGGGCGGCGGCCGCTTCGCCTGCGTCGGCCTTCTCCGGCAGGACGAGATCGCAGGCAATGTCCTCGGCCAGCCAGCGAACAGCGCTTGCGCCGACCGACCGTGAGGCCATATTCGCAAGCGTGGCCGAGACAGCGCGGCCTTCGGGATGGGACACAAG
>NZ_RZOJ01000606.1:0-2532 GCF_003998845.1 Mesorhizobium sp. M4A.F.Ca.ET.022.05.2.1
CTTCAAGTCCGAGGAAGACGCACGTGCCTTCCGCGACGCGCTGCGTGGCCAGCATATAGGCAAGCTCGTCGCGGAAGGCACGTGCGTCTTCCTCGGACTTGAAGTAGCCGCCCTTCCAGCCCCAGTAGGTCCAGGTGCCGGCGAGGCGGTCGAAGACCTGGCGGGCATCGATCTCGGAGCCATAGCGCTCGGCCTCGGGGAGTTTGGCGAGTTCGGCCTCGTCGGGGACCGAGCGCCACAGGAAGGAGGGGACGTCGTTCTCCTCGACCTTCTTCAGGCGAGCGGGAACGCCGGCCTTGCGGAAATACTTCTGCGCCAGGATGTCGGCGGCGACTTGGCTGAACTGCGCCGGCACGTCGATATTGTCCAGGCGGAACACCACCGAGCCATCCGGATTCTTGATCTCGGAAAGCGCCTTGCGGAATTCGATCTCCGCATAGGCGGATTGTCCTGGCTTGGTGAAACGACGCTCGATGCGCATTGGTCCGGTCCTTTGTGTCTATATATAGCGCTTTTCCCCAGGGATTCATGCCCCGAAAGCGAAACGCGCGGTCCGCCGTTTGCCGGCATCTTGACGACGCCGGCATCTCCTTCGCAGTCGTCGCACGGCGCGTTGGCCAAACTTCTTGCGAAGCGCCTCTCCAACTCGCCGACGAACCCCTGCGGGTCCCTCAAAACTTGAAACTTTTTCGCGATTCCCCCGATCGAGGGCTTCACACTATCTAGGGTCGAACCTGCCTGCAAACACTAAATATAGTGTTAACAGATCATTTTTTCCAGTCCGACAATTCTCCCTTTTCGCCACCCAAGCCCCACCAATCCCAACGCTTCCGCCGGCCTCGCAAAAGGGCGGAAATGTGGGCAAAACGCACAAAATCCGGGAAAAAAGACCGGCCTCTGAACTCTCCGGTCGCGCTCTCAACAGGAACGCATGGCCTATAAAAGGCGACTCGTTTTGCGCCGTCAAGGATTCGTTTACGTAGCTTTTGTGACCCCAATATCTTGTGTGTCACAGATGTGGATAACGGGGACAGAAGACCGCGTCGGAGAGCCTGGTTTTGGCGGTCAGCGGCGGGCGTGCGCAAGGCCACCCCGGCGATGCTGCCGCTCTGCCTTTTCATTTTAGCTGGCTTGCACTATGTCTTGACCCTTCGCGCGGGGGCGCGCCTTGTCAACCGGAAAAGCATCCGCTACGCCCCGCTCATGACAGTAACCGTCCGTTTCGCCCCGTCGCCGACCGGCCGTATCCATATCGGCAATGCACGCACCGCGCTGTTCAACTGGCTGTTCGCCATGAACAACAAGGGCCGTTTCATCCAGCGCTTCGACGACACCGACATCGCCCGCTCCAAGCAGGAGTTCGCCGATTCGATCCTTTACGACCTGCACTGGCTGGGTATCTTCCCCGACGCCACCGAATACCAGTCGCGGCGCGTCGAGAACTATGATGCGGCGGTCGAGCGGCTGAAGGCCGCGCGCGTGCTCTATGCCTGCTACGAGACGCCTGAAGAGCTCGACCTGCGCCGCAAGGTGCGCCGTACGCGCGGGCTGCCGCCCGTCTATGGCCGCGAGGCGCTGACGCTCACGCCGGAGCAGGCGGCCGAATACCAGTCCGACGGTCGACGCCCGCATTGGCGCTTCCTGCTGCCGAACTTCACCAGCGACCCGCTGCAGCCCGAACGCACCGAGGTCCATTGGAACGACCTGGTGCGCGGTGAGGAGACCGTTGATCTCGCCTCGCTGTCGGATCCCGTGCTGGTGCGCGAGGACGGCACCTATCTCTACACGCTGCCATCGGTGGTCGACGACATCGAGATGGGCGTCAGCCACATCATCCGCGGTGACGACCATGTCACCAACACCGGCGTACAGATCGCGCTGTTCCAAGCGCTCGGCGCCGAGCCGCCGGTCTTCGGCCACCACAACCTGCTCACCACGGCCTCTGGCGAGGGCCTGTCGAAGCGCACTGGCGCGCTGTCGATCGAGAGCCTGCGCGAGGACGGCATCGAGCCGATGGCGGTCGCTTCGCTGGCGGTGCTGGTCGGCACCTCGGAGAATGTCGCGGCAGCGCACGATCTTTCCGAACTAGCCGGCCATTTCGATCCGGCCGCGACCTCGAAATCGGCGGCCAAGTTCGATCCGGACGAGCTGTTCGTGCTCAACCGCACGCTGATGCACCATATGCCGTTTGCCGAGGCGCGCGACCGGCTGATCGTGCTGGGTGTTTCAGGCGAGAAGGCGGAGCCGTTCTGGCTGGCCGTACGAGGCAATCTCGACAGCCTGCCCGACGCGCTCGCCTGGTGGCGTATCGTGGGTCAGGGGCCGGACGAACCGGCGGAGTTTTCCGGCGAGGACCGCGAATTCCTGCACCAGGCGTTCGATCTCTTGCCGGAGGAGCCGTGGAACGGCACCGTCTGGAAGGACTGGACTGGCAAGATCCGCGAAGCAACCGGCCGCAAGGGCAAGGCGCTGTTCATGCCGCTCAGGCTGGCGCTTACTGGCCAGCCTTCCGGGCCGGAGCTTGCAGATCTA
>NZ_RZOJ01000607.1:0-2531 GCF_003998845.1 Mesorhizobium sp. M4A.F.Ca.ET.022.05.2.1
TCCTCGGCCTGGTCGACAGCGGTGTAGGCGGCGGCAGAGACGACGACATCGGGCCTCGATGCCGCCGCCTACACCGCTGTCGACCAGGCCGAGGACGAGAAGGAAATGGCCTTTGCGGTGAACGCCACCGGGGCCGGTGCCGTCGCCGGGGCGGCGGCGCGGCTTGGCGTTCCCATCATCCATCTTTCGACCGACTACGTCTTCGACGGCACCAAGGACGGCGCCTATGTCGAAACCGACGCCACCGCGCCGCTCAATGCCTATGGCGCTTCGAAGCTTGCCGGCGAACAGGCGGTGGCGGCGGCCAATCCGCGTCATCTGATCCTGCGCACGGCGTGGCTCTATAGCCCTTTCGGCAGGAACTTCGTCGAGACCATGCTGAGGTTGGCCCGCGATCGAGACGAGATCGCGGTGGTGGCCGATCAGTGGGGAAACCCCACCTCGGCGTTCGATATCGCCGCCGCTATCCTGCACGCGGCGGCAAGGCTCGATCGCGACAGGGATTTTGATGACTTTGGCATTTACCATCTGACGGGAGCCGGCGAGGCCAACTGGAGCGGTTTTGCCCGCCAGATCCTGGAGATGAGCCGCGCGCACGGCGGGCCGCACGCGCGGGTGCGCGACATCGCCACCGGCGACTATCCGACCAAGGCTCGACGCCCCCAAAATTCGCGCCTGTCAACGGCGAGGTTCGGGAGCACCTTCGCCTGGCAGGCGCCGGACTGGCGGCTGTCCGCACAAAGGGTGGTGTCTCGTTTGCTGGGACAGGCAAAAGGCGATGCCGGTGGATCCGTCGCCGGCCCGGGCCAGCGGTAGCGAACTCTAATGTTGCGCCCCCGACTGTCCAGTCCGGCGGAGTCCGCGCAAGCAGATCAAGTCGCCGACGGGAAGTATGCAGGCATTCAATCCTGCGTGCTTCCAAAAAAATATATGGCGATGATCTCAACTCCACGCTATGCGATAACGGGGTGAAGGGGCTGGGGAATGGCGCTCTGGATCGGCGCAGGATGATGATCTGTCCGGCGCCAGTCTAGTGGCCATGTCTTCGTGCCTGGAGTTCAGTACTACCCAATGACATCCTATGTAGAAGCCGTGTCCGGACTTCGGCCGAAGATGCGGCGTGCTATCATCATGCTTCAGGACATCATCATGGTCCTGATCGCGGTGGCGCTCAGCCTGGTTTTGTCACAGTCGAAGCTGTCGTTCGACGCGTTCTCTTATGGCGGGCTGGCCTGCTGGGCGGTCATCGTGCTGATTGCCCATCTGCTGTTCAGATACTGCGGCCTTTACAACACCGTTTGGCGATTCGCCTCGACACCCGATTTCTTCAACATCCTCAAGGGCTGCGGAATCCTGACGGTAGTCCTCTATTTGTCCTCGCTCGCCTTCCGCTCCTTCCAGCCCGTCACCGGCCTCAACGAGCGTCAGTTCATCGTCTTTTTCCTCGTCTCCTTCACCATCATTTCCGCGCCCAGGCTCTACTACCGGTTCCTGCGCGACGGCGCGAGTTGGCGCATCCTCGGTCGCAGGAATGGCGGAGGCGACGCGCGGATCAAGCAGGCGCTGTTCATCGGCAGGTTGAGCGAGGTCGACGTGATCATCCGTTTCACGCGCACCGCGCAACCTACCGAATATGCCATCGCCGGCATCATGGCGATCGAGGGTGGAGCGCCACTGGGCACGCAGATCCAGGGCGTTCCGGTAGTGGCCGCCCGCCCGCGGCTGGTCGAAGTGCTCGAGGAATACGCCAGGGGCACGGAAAATATCGACCTGCTTATCTTTGGCAATGGCGCCGAACGCGAGATCGAGGAGTATTCGGAGCTTGTTCGCGTCGCCCGCCACAGCGGCATCGCCGTCGTCCAATTCTCGGGCTTCTCGGAACTTGGGCAAGGCGGCAAGCTTGTGCTCGACGCCGTCGAGATGGAAACCATCCTGCGTCGCTCGACCGTGCCGCCCGACATCGAACGCATCGGCGCCTTCGTCAGCGGCAAACGCGTGCTTGTCACCGGGGGCGCCGGCTCCATCGGCCGCATCCTGGTCAAGCGCTCGCTGGAACTCGGCGCGGAGGCCGTTCTGGTCGCCGACATTTCGGAATTCGGCATCTTCCAACTCGACCAGTCCATCGGCGAAAAGGACCACGATCGACTGAAGAGCCGCATCGTCGACGTCACCGACCGGCGCCAGATGACACGCGTCGTCAGCGAATTCATGCCGTCCATCATCTTCCATGCAGCGGCGCTGAAGCACGTGCCGCTGCTTGAGGAGAACTGGGAATCCGCGATCCAGACCAATATCTTCGGCACGCTCGCCTGCGCCGAGGTTGCCGCCAAATGCGGGGTCCCGCAGTTCCTTTTGATCTCGAGCGACAAGGCGGTGGACCCGACCTCGGTGCTCGGCATCACCAAGAGAGCGGCCGAGCAGATCGTGAGCTCACTCCACGAAACGCAGGCTGTCGGGCAGGGCGGACGCCGCGCCGGTACCAAATTCATCGCCGTGCGCTTCGGCAATGTGTTCGGCTCCAACGGTTCGGT
>NZ_RZOJ01000608.1:0-2525 GCF_003998845.1 Mesorhizobium sp. M4A.F.Ca.ET.022.05.2.1
TATCTCTTCAAGAGAATTGACCGCAGCGCCGGTCCGGCATAATACGTAACCAAATGGATACGTATCATGCCGCAGGCTGATCCCGACCGCTCCGTTTTCCGCGCCATCGCCGATCCGACGCGTCGCGCCATCCTCGACCGTTTGCGGCAGGGGCCGGCGCCCGTCAACGAACTGGCCTCTGCCTTCTCGCAGAGCCGGCCGGCGATCTCCAAGCATCTGCGCATCCTGCGCGAGCTCAACGTCGTCTCCGAGCAGAAGCGCGGCCGCGAGCGGCTCTATAGGCTGGAGCCGGCGGAACTGAAGGACGTCGCCGATTGGATCATGCCTTATCGCGACTTCTGGCAGGCGAGCCTCGGCAACCTGAAATCCTATCTGGAGAACGAGTGATGGCGGGCAATGACAGACCACGCGCAATAGCCGACGTTTCGGCGGGCACCATCCTGGCGACGGTGACGATCGCCGTGCCACCGGAGCGGGTGTTCCGCGCGATCACCGCCGCGGACCAGATCCCGCTCTGGTGGGGTGCCGACAACATGTACCGCACCACAAAGCACACTGCCGACGTTCGGCCGGGCGGCGCCTGGCGCTCCGAGGGCAAGGGCGCCGACGGCCGTGATTTCCACGTCCAGGGCGAATATCTCGAGGTCGAGCCGCCGCACCGCCTTGTGATGACCTGGAAGGCGCCATGGGACGGCGACAACGTGACGACCGTCACCTACACGCTGGAGGCGATCGAGACCGGGACCCGGCTGACCCTGCGCCACGAAGGTTTTGGCCCGCGTCACGACTCCTGCCGCGATCACGGCCAGGGCTGGGAGCGTGTGCTCGGCTGGCTCGGCGCTTTCCTCGCCGGCGAGGCCGGGGTCAAGGCGCCCGGCGTGTTCCATTGCCGGCTGATCCCGCCGCGCCCGGATTTCGCCTTCACCTTGACCGAGGAGGAGAGGGCGCTGATGGGTCGCCATGCTGAATACCTGCGCGATCAGCTTCGTCAGGGCACGATGCTGATCGCCGGTCCGGTCGCCGACCCGGCCGGGCCCTGGGGCCTCTGCATCCTGCGCGTCGGCGGCGAGGCCGAGGCACGAGCAGTGACTGACGCCGACCCGGTCGTGCTTTCGGGGCGCGGCTTCCGCTACGAGGTCCTGCCGATGATGAGCGTGATCATGTGAGGCGCCAGACAAAAAAGAACGCCCCTCGCACCTTTTATCGCGCGGGAGGCGTCCTTTGTGCCAGCCTTTTCCTGAAATTGCTTTCATGAATTGCTGACCGTACCAAAATGCGCGGATGCCAAGATGGTTCCCGCATTTTGCAATTTTTTTTGGGTCGCAATTCAACCCTGACGGTGCGCCAGCATGGACCGCCACGACGAAGAGGGCAATGCTTACGCCCTTTTTTGCGTTTGGGGACTGAATTGTGCGTCGCAGGCCGATTGGGATGTGCTAAAGCACCGTCGCGCCGGCCTATGGATGCGCCGGACCAGGAGAAGATTTTGTCCCTCACTTCGAAGACCCGGGGCGACCAGGCTGAATCGCTTTTCAGCCGGGCCAGGACCCAGTCGATGTCGCTCGGTCGCATCGTTTCCGAGCAGGATGCCGCCAGTCAGGCCCGCGAGGCCAAGACCGCGCGGCTGCGCGAGCTACGGCTGGAAAAGGAAGCCGAGCACAGGGTGGCCGCCGCCGCCCTTGCCGCTTTGCCGAAACGCACGGGCAAACGCTGATGGCCACCAAGCGCGTCCCGCCAACGCCGATCGCCGCCGATTCGACGATTGCCGATATGGTCGATGTCCTGGACAAGCCGGTCGAATATGTCCGGCGCGTGCTGGAAAAACTGGAACGCTGCAAGCGCGCCCATGGCGATGCCCAGGTGCGGGTCGGTGTGCGCAGCCGCGCCGAATGCCCCAACTATCTGATCGAATATGTGCGCGAGGACGGCAAAACCCATGAGCGCGTGACACATCCGGACGCCGCCTATAGCGGCAGCACGCATCGCGAACTGGCGCCGCATCACCTCGTGGAAGCCAGGAACTGGTCGCCGGAGGAAATGAACATCACGGCGGTTTCGGCGCTCATCGGCCGCCTGCGCAATCCGCGGGCGCCGTCATCGCGTTTTGCTGACGAGGACTGACATGGCCATAAAATTCTCCGCCAAGCACCAGCCGGCGTCACCCGCCGCCGCAAAGCCGGCCAAGCCGGCTGCCGCGCCGAAGGTCGACAAGCCGAGCGCAACCGATTTGTTCGACGCGACGGCGCAAACACCGCCCCGCAAGACCAAAGGGAAGAAATAGCGGCCTTGCCGGGTGACGCGGATCGTGGAGACCTGAGCCTGCCCTCCGGCGCGGCCGCCGGTCTGGCCTGGCCGCTCGCCGTCGACGGCATGCTTTTCGATTGCCAGAGCTGCGGCGCCTGCTGTTCCTATTCGGCCGAATGGCCGCGCTTCTCCACCGAGGAGGAGGAACAGCTGGACCGCATTCCCGAGAAATTCGTGTCGGCCGACCTGTCCGGCATGCGTTGCGACGGCGTGCGCTGTTC
>NZ_RZOJ01000609.1:0-2524 GCF_003998845.1 Mesorhizobium sp. M4A.F.Ca.ET.022.05.2.1
ACATTGTAGGGCAGGAAATAGCTCGGCAGCCATTTCAGCACCGCGCCGCTGTTCGTCTTCCCACCGCGGCCGCTGGCGGTGCTGAAATGGCTGCCGAGCTATTTCCTGCCCTACAATGTGCTGTTCGCGCTTTCGGCCGTGGCGTGGTGGCATTTCGTGCTGCCCGACGCCGAGGTGATGAAGACGCTCTCCGTCGGCTGGATCCTGCGCCTGTTCCTCGTCAACTGCGCGGCGCTGCTCGTCTTCTTCGGCGTTTTCGAGCTTCGACTCTACATTTTGAGGGCCCAGGGCAACCGCTTCAAATACAACGGCAAATGGCCATCGGAGCAGAAAAGCCAGGCCTTCTTCTTCGAGAACCAGAACCTCGACAACATGCTGCGCACCTTCGGCACCGGCATGCCGATCTGGACGGCAATCGAGGTGGCGATCCTCTACGCCTATGCCAATGGCTACGTGCCGTGGCTGACGGTTGCCGAGCATCCCGTGTACCTGTTCTGCCTGGCGCTGGTGGTGCCGATCATCCACGAGACGCATTTCTTCCTGCTGCATCGGGCGATCCACTGGCCGCCGCTCTACAAATGGGTGCATTCGGTGCACCACAATTCCGTCAACCCGTCGCCCTGGTCGTCGCTGTCGATGCATCCGGTCGAGCAGCTCGGCTATCTCGGCGTAGCGCTCTGGCACCTGATCATCCCGTCGAACCCGCTGCTCGCGCTCTACCAGCTCCACTATGCCGGCTTCGGCGCGATCCCCGGCCATGTCGGTTTCGACAAGGTCGAGCTTGGCGAGAACACCAGCGTCGATAGTCACGCCTATATCCACTATCTGCACCACAAATATTTCGAGGTGAACTACGGCGACGGCCTCATTCCGTTCGACCGCTGGTTCGGCACTTTCCACGATGGCAGCAAGGACGGCGAGGCCCGCATGCAGGCCCGCTACGAGAAGAAGAAGGCGCGCGCCAACGCCGCCGCCAAATGACGCCCGAACAGACAGTCACGTGAACGGCCTCGGCCGTTCGCTGCTGAGATGGCCTTCGGCCATCCACCCAGTGAGAAGGCCTTTGGCTTTCCACACAAGCCATCCCGCAAGGGCCGGAAAATCAAGAAGCGGAGTGACCCGGCGCTCCAGTCCAAAGGGAGGAAACCCGTGAAGAGACTTCTGTTGTCAACCGCGCTCGCCGCCATGATGTCGATGCCGGCAAACGCATTCGCCGCCAAGATCGGCGTCTCGATCGTCAACTTCGACAACAATTTCCAGACGCTGCTGAAGAACGGCATGCAGGCCCGCGCCAAGGAGAAGGGCGCCGACATCCAGGTCGAGGATGCCCAGAACGACGTCGCCAAGCAGCTCGACCAGGTGAAGAACTTCATCGCCAGCGGCGTCGACGCCATCATCGTCACGCTGGTCGACACCAACGCCTCCAAGACGCTGAGCGAGGAGGCCGCCAAGGCCGGCATTCCGCTGGTCTTCGTCAACCTCGAACCGTCAGACATGGCGAACCTGCCGGAAAAACAGGTCTATGTCGGTTCCAACGAGGTCGAGTCCGGAACGCTGGAAGCCTTCGAGGTCTGCAAGATGCTGCGCGCCAAGGGCAAGTCGGCAGGCGCCAATGCCTACATCGTCATGGGCAGCCTGGTGCACCAGGCGGCGCTCCAGCGCACCAAGGATGTCGAGCAGGTCTTTGCCACCGACATGTGCAACTTCATCAAGGTCACCGACAAGCAGTCGTCGGAATGGTCGCGCGACAATGCGCAGAACCTGATGACCAACTGGCTGACCGCCGGCGCGGCACCTGATGCCGTGATCGCCAACAATGACGAGTCCGCCATCGGCGCGATCCTGGCGCTCAAAGCCAACGGCATCGACATGAAGGACGTCGTCGTCGGCGGCATCGACGCCACGCAGGACGGCCTGCAGGCGATGAAGGCCGGCGATCTTGCGGTGACGGTGTTCCAGAACGCCAACGGGCAGGGCGGCGGCGGCGTCGACGCCGCGCTCGCGCTCGCCAAGGGCGAGAAGGTCGACCGCGTCGTCTACGTGCCGTTCGAGCTGGTCACGCCGGCCAACGCGGCCGAGTACATGAACAAGAACTGATCCCAGGACTGGGCCTCCGGGTGACCCCGGAGGCCTGCCGCGATCGAATCTTACGGTGAGAAAAATGACCAGCTGGATCAAGGCGTGCGGCCTCGACGACATCGAACAGGAAGGCGCCCGCCGCTTCGACCATGAGGGCCGGACTTACGCCGTATTCCGCTCGCCCGACGATGAGGTGTTCTGCACCGACGGCCTCTGCACGCATGAGGGGGTCCACATCGCCGACGGGCTGGTGATGGACTACGAGGTCGAATGCCCGAAACACTCCGGCGCCTTCGACTACCGCACAGGCGAAGCCAGGCGCCTGCCGCCTTGCATAAATCTCAGGACCTATCCGGCGAAGGTCGAGGCGGGAGAGGTAATGGTGGAGGTGGGGTGAGGCGTTGAAGCTGCCATCTCCCCCCTTGTGGGGGAGATGGCCGGCAGG
>NZ_RZOJ01000060.1:0-22367 GCF_003998845.1 Mesorhizobium sp. M4A.F.Ca.ET.022.05.2.1
CCCGCCGCTGGACCTCAGGGTCAACACGCTGCAGGCCGATCGCGGCAAGGTGCTGGCCGAACTCAACGGCACGGGCGCGGCTGCCGCGAGCATTGCCGCGCAAGGCATCCGCATCCCGCCGATCGATGGCGACGGCAGGCACCCCAACGTCCAGGCCGAACCCGCCTTCCAGAAGGGCTGGTTCGAGGTCCAGGACGAAGGGTCGCAGATCGTCGCGACGCTGGCCGGCGCCGAGGCCGGAATGCAGGTGCTCGACTATTGCGCCGGCGCCGGCGGCAAGACGCTGGCGCTGTCGGCCGAAATGGACAATCGCGGCCAGATATTTGCCCATGATGCCGAAAAGGCGCGGCTTGCGCCGATCTTCGACCGCATGCGCCGGTCCGAAAACCGAAACATCCAGATCGTCAGCAAACCCGCCGAACTGGGCCCGCTCGCTGGCCATATGGACATCGTGCTGGTCGACGCCCCCTGCACTGGCAGCGGCACCTGGCGGCGCCGCCCCGACGCCAAATGGCGGTTGACGCAAAGACAGCTCGACCAGCGCCGGGGCGAGCAAAGGGAAATCCTCGACGCGGCCAAGGCCTTCGTCAAACCCGGTGGCTTGCTGGTCTACATCACCTGCTCGGTGTTCGACGCCGAGAATGGCGAGCAAGTGGCCGATTTCCGCGCCCGCCATGGTGAGTTCGCGCCTGTTGACCACCGCAAGCTCTGGGACGGCCGCTTTCCCGGCCATGAAGCCGCCGCGCGCATCGGCGCCGGCGGCGGTATCTCGCTGTCGCCGGCGCTGAGCGGCACCGACGGGTTCTATGTCTGCGCGCTGCACAGGGCGGGTTGAGGCAGGGGTGCCGGCATTGCTGCACTGCAACATAAGAGATTGCCTGCGCGGCGTGCCTCTGCAATAAGCTTTCCCAGGAAATGAAGGCGACAGCCATGGCAGCAAAGATCGTACCCGCTCCTGACTATGAGGACCGGGTCCGCACATCCTTCGCCCGGCAGCAGGCGATGACGACCATCGGCGCCGAGCTGACCCTGGTGACACCCGGCATCATCGAGATCGAGATGCCCTACTCGGCCGCGCTCACCCAGCAGCATGGTTTCCTGCATGCCGGCGTCATCTCGACGGCGCTGGACTCGGCCTGCGGCTATGCTGCCTTCTCGCTGCTGCCGCAGAATTCCAGCGTGCTGACCATAGAGTTCAAGGTCAATCTCCTGGCGCCGGGCAGGGGCGAGCGCTTCCTGTTCCGCGGCTCGGTGACCAAGCCAGGCCGCACCATCATCGTCGCCGACGGCCAGGCCTACGCCTTCGCCGCCGACGGCGAGGCCAAGCTGATCGCCACCATGACCGGCACCATGATGACGGTCGTCGGACGGGACGGGATCGAAGGATAATCCATGGCAAGCGCTGTGCGGATCGCGGGCAGGGACGTTCTCTTCGTCATGGCCGCGCAGGCCGAATACGGTCCGCATCTCAGAAAACTGTTCACGCCGCTGATGACTGGCGTCGGGCCGGTCGAGGCCGGGGTCAGGCTGGGCGCCGAGCTTGCCCGGCTGAGGGGGGGGAAGGCGCTGCCGGATCTTGTCGTCTCGCTCGGCTCGGCCGGCAGCCGCACGCTGGAGCAGGCGGAGATCTATCAGGCGGTTTCGGTCGCCTATCGCGACATCGACGCCTCGCCTTTGGGCTTCGAGAAGGGTGCCACGCCGTTTCTCGACCTGCCGGTCACCGTGCCCTTGCCGCTAAGGATCCCCGGCATCAGGGAGGCGTCGCTGTCGACCGGCGGCGCGATCATCTCCGGCGCTGCCTATGATGCGATCGCCGCTGACATGGTCGACATGGAAACTTTCGCCTGCCTGCGCGCCTGCCAGCTGTTCGGCGTGCCACTCGCCGGCCTGCGCGGCATTTCCGATGGCGCGGCTGACCTCAGGCATGTCGGCGACTGGACGGAGTACCTGCACGTTATCGACGAGAAACTGGCCGGCGCGGTCGGCCTTCTGGAACAGGCGATCGCTTCCGGCACGGTCAGCCTGGGCGCGGCGAAGCCGTCGGATTGAACCGGACGCCTCGCAACCCATTGCGCCGACTCGTTTCTTTCTCTAAACGCTCGCCATGAAAACAGCCAATCGCTCCGACACCGTCCTGATTGTCGACTTCGGCAGCCAGTTCACGCAGCTCATCGCCCGCCGCATCCGCGAGGCCGGCGTCTTTTCCGAGATCGTGCCGTTCCAGTCGGCCGAGACGGCCTTCGAGCGCGTCAATCCCAAAGCGGTGATCCTGTCCGGCGGCCCGGCCTCGACCACCGATATCGGCAGCCCGCGCGCCCCGCAGATCGTCTTCGAGGCCGGCGTGCCGGTGCTCGGCATCTGCTATGGCCAGATGGCGCTTTGCGTGCAGATGGGCGGCGTCGCCGAAAGCTCCAACCATCGCGAGTTCGGCCGCGCCTTCGTCGAGATCGAGAAGGAGAGCCCGCTGTTCGAGGGCCTGTGGGCGCCCGGCCAGCGGCACCAGGTGTGGATGAGCCATGGCGACCGCGTCATCTCGCTCCCCAAGGGCTTCGAGGTGTTCGGCAGGTCCGAAGGCTCGCCCTTCGCCATCTTCGGCGATGTCGAGCGCAAGATGTACGGCATCATGTTCCATCCCGAGGTGGTGCATACGCCGGACGGCGCCAGGCTGCTCAGGAACTTCGTCCACAACATCGCCGGCATCGAGGGCGACTGGACGATGCGCGCCTATCGCGAGCACGCCGTCGAGGCGATCCGCAAGCAGGTCGGCAAGGGCAAGGTGATCTGCGCGCTGTCGGGCGGCGTCGATTCCTCGGTCGCCGCACTCCTCATCCACGAGGCGGTCGGCGATCAGCTCACCTGCATCCTCGTCGACCATGGCCTGATGCGCAAGGACGAGGCGGCGAGCGTGGTGGAGATGTTCCGCCAGCACTACAATTTGCCGCTGATCCTGGTCGACGCGTCCGACCGCTTCATCTCGGCGCTGGAAGGCGAGGCCGATCCCGAAAAGAAGCGCAAGACGATCGGCCGGCTGTTCATCGAAGTGTTCGAGGAAGAGGCCAAGAAGCTCGGCGGCGCCGATTTCCTGGCCCAGGGCACGCTCTATCCCGACGTCATCGAAAGCGTCTCCTTCTCCGGCGGCCCGTCGGTGACGATCAAGTCACACCACAATGTGGGCGGCCTGCCAGAGCGCATGAACATGAAGCTGGTCGAGCCGCTGCGCGAATTGTTCAAGGACGAGGTGAGGGCGCTGGGCAAGGAGCTCGGCCTGCCCGAGAGCTTCATCGGCCGGCATCCGTTCCCGGGCCCCGGCCTTGCCATACGCTGCCCGGGCGGCATCTCTCGCGACAAGCTTGAGATCCTGCGCGAGGCCGACGCCATCTATCTCGACGAGATCCGCAAGGCCGGCCTCTACGACGCCATCTGGCAGGCCTTCGCCGTGCTCTTGCCGGTGCAGACCGTCGGCGTCATGGGCGACGGCCGCACCTACGAATTCGTCTGCGCGTTGCGCGCCGTCACCTCGGTCGACGGCATGACCGCCGACTTCTACCACTATGACATGAACTTCCTTGCCGCCGCCGCCACCCGCATCATCAACGAGGTACGGGGCATCAACCGCGTCGTCTACGATGTGACGTCGAAGCCGCCCGGCACAATCGAGTGGGAATGATTCAGGTCTATCCGAACCTCGCCGAAATTACGCCAAAAATCGATCTAACTAACTGAAATTAAAAATAATTTTTGCCAGCAGCTTTCGCTGCCTATCGGCGTGCATTGTTCGGCCTTGCCGGACTGGCTGCCGGACCTCCGACATATTGCCACGATGAATTTTCGACAGTACCGTCACGTCATAGAAGTCTGATGACGGTACTTTTTTCAGGCTAAGGCTATGAAAATTAAGAAGAAGTTCCGCCAAAAGCCCTCAAAAAACCCGTGACGGTACTTTTGGAAAGGCAGTCGGGATGCTGACAGACGCCGCAATCAAGGCATTGAAAATAAAGCAGAAAATGTACAAGGTGGCGGATCGTGACGGGATGTATGTCCGCGTCATGCCTAGCGGCACGATCTCGTTTCGTCTGGATTACAGGCTCAATGGCCGGAGGGAGACCGTCTATCTCGGCAAGTACGGGCGCGATGGGATCTCCCTGCTCCAAGCCCGGGAAAAATGCCTCGATGCACGTCGAGCGGTTAGAGAAGGTCGCTCTCCAGCCATCGAGAAGCAGCGCGACAAACGGCGACTGAAAGAAGCAAAGAGCTTTGGTCAGTTTGGAGAGAAGTGGCTGACCATGGCATCAATGGCGGATAGCACTCGCTCAATGCGCCGGTCAATTTACGAACGCGAACTCCTGCCGGTTTGGCGCAATAGGCTGCTGACCGAAATCACACCGGACGATCTTCGCGCCCAATGTGCCAAGATCGTCGAGCGTGGAGCGCCGGCAACGGCGATCCACGTCCGTGATATCCTCAAGCAAATTTACGGCTTCGCCATTCTCCATGGCGAGAAGGTGTCCAATCCGGCCGACGACGTAGGGCCGGCATCGATTGCTCACTTTGTCCCGAGAGATCGCTCGCTCTCCCCAACTGAAATCCGCGTCATGCTCAAGATACTGGAGAAGGTCGCAACACTGCCCACCATTCGCCTTGGCCTTCGCCTCATCCTGTTCACGATGGTTCGAAAAAGCGAACTTCAGGACGCAACCTGGGACGAGGTTGACTTCGAGAATGCGGTCTGGACCATTCCAAAGGAACGGATGAAGCGATCGAAGGCCCACAACGTCTATCTATCACGCCAGGCGCTCGACATCTTTGTTGCGCTCAAGACCTGCTCGGGGAACTCTCGTTTCGTGCTGCCATCCCGCTACGACGCGGACGCGCCAATGGCGCGCGCAACCTTCAATCGTGTGACCTATGCGGTGGCCGAACTGGCGAAGAAGGAAGGCCTGCCGCTCGAGCCATTCACCGTGCACGATCTCCGGCGCACGGGCTCTACACTTTTGAACGAACTAGGGTTCAACAGCGACTGGATCGAAAAATGCCTGGCTCACGAGGACGGTCGCTCCTCCCGCGGTGTCTACAACAAGGCGGAATACGAAGTTCAGCGCCGCCACATGATGCAAGAATGGTCCGATGCAGTGGAAGCCTGGGTCGAGGGAAGGAAGCGCCCCGTCGTCCTTATGCCCCCGATGATGACGGTCTTTGAGCCCGATCCAGCGCTTTGACAGGAGCGGTCTTTCTCAAACGCACATCTGGAGGGCTGGCTCGGGGAATTGGTGCTGCCCTGCGCGCATGGAGCCAGGCTTCAACCTCGGCCAAATCCCACACGACGCAACGGGGGGTAAGAGCGAAACGTCGCGGAAATTGCCCGCGCTGCTCCATTTCATAGATTGTGCTGTCAGCCAGAGGGACGATTTCACGTAGCTCCTTACGGCGGATCGTCCGCTTTATTGTAGCCTCCCTGGGATCAGTCATGGCGGCCTACCTTTCCTCGTGTCGCAGAACGATTGCTGCCGATAGCTGGCGAGGATGGAAAGGGCGAAAGTCGATAAGCGTATGTTGGGCGGTGTTTTCGCACATATCGGTCAGTCAGGGTCGCCATGACCCGGACCGAAGAAACGGTTATTCGACCTGACGCGCCTCGACGGATCGCATGCCGCTCCGAGGTCAAGCTTACCGAGGAAGCATTATATTGCGCCCTTCGCCGGGGGCTGTCGGTCCCGCATCCCGCCTTACGGCGGCG
This sequence comes from Mesorhizobium sp. M4A.F.Ca.ET.022.05.2.1, assembly GCF_003998845.1. Classification (NCBI taxonomy): domain Bacteria; kingdom Pseudomonadati; phylum Pseudomonadota; class Alphaproteobacteria; order Hyphomicrobiales; family Phyllobacteriaceae; genus Mesorhizobium; species Mesorhizobium sp. M4A.F.Ca.ET.022.05.2.1. The sequence goes on from NZ_RZOJ01000060.1 coordinate 5,735, forward strand.
CTATGCTGATGCTCCTACGGCCGCCCTGTTGAACCGGTCTCAGGGCCACGAACCTGCTCCAGCACCGAACTGACTTACTCCCTCCGACGGGCATTTCGGTGCTTACGCCTTGTACGCCCTTTTTTGTGTTTGTCGGGAGAGCGGGGGCTCTCCCGACAAAGAGTCAGAGAAGGGCCGGGTTTTCGGCGACGGGTTGAGGCGGAAGGAGAGGCCTTCGGCGCCCGTCATGGAGACGACCCATGACACAAGTTCTGAACGCCACCCGTGATCTTTCCGGCGGCTTCAAGGTGGATTTGAGCCGCGGCGAGCGGATTGGTCGCGTGTCCTCGGAATGGTTTTCGCGGCCGGCCGACGAGCGCTACTTGTCCTTATCGGAGCTATTCGAGGCGGTGCAGACGCGGACCGAGCGCAGCCGGACGAGAACCGTGGAAAGCGCGGCTATTCGTGTAGAGGCAAGCCGCAACGATGCCGAGCGCCTGAAGCTGGTGCTGCCGGGCTCCGATATTCCAATCGCCCCAACCCATTGGAGTTTTGGCCAACTGGCGAGTCTGGTTGGCGCGCCGGCGGCCTATTTGCGCCAACTTCCAGCGCCGCTCGCCGGCATCAATCTACAATATGGCCTGACGTCTCACCGCTCCGAACAGGTGAAGACGCTTGAAATCGAGGATGGTCGTGTTGAGTTGCGTGCGGTCACCGGCCCGGACTACGGCCGCATCTTCGATCGCGAACTGGTCGCCGCCGTGCAGCGCATCGCCGGCAACGGCACAGGTGACACCCGGTGGAAGGTGCCGGGCGTCCTTGACTGGTCGACCAGCATTTATAATCCGCGAGCCGACATCACTAAGGACACCACGACGCTCTACGCCTCTGACCGCGACGTGTTCCTTTTCCTGGTCGACGATCTCAATCCGATCGAGGCTGGCCGGCTACGGGACGGCTCAGCCGATCTTTATTTCCGTGGCTTTTACTGTTGGAATTCGGAGGTCGGCGCCAAGACGCTCGGCATCGCAAGCTTCTATCTTCGCGCCGTTTGCCAGAATCGCAATCTCTGGGGTGTTGAGGAGTTCGAGGAGATTACCATTCGTCATTCGAAATACGCAGCTTCACGTTTTGCGCGTGAGGCCGCGCCGGCGCTTGCACGCTTTGCCAATTCGTCGCCCATGCCCTTCATCAACGGCATCAAGGCGGCGCGCGAGCGGATCGTTGCCCGTACCGATGACGATCGCGGCGACTTCCTGCGCAAGCGTGGCTTCTCAAAGGCGGAGGCGACCAGGATCATTGAGACAGTGCTGACCGAGGAAGGTCGCAAGCCTGAAAGTGTTTTCGACTTCGTGCAGGGCATCACGGCGGTGGCTCGCGACAAGACCCATCAGGATGCCCGGCTTGATCTGGAGGCGCGGGCGAAGAAGCTGTTCGACAAGGCGATCTGACATTCTGGAAGCCAGGAGATGCACCGGTCTCCAGTTCTGTCCGCTTCTCGTCTTCTTTTTCTCGTGCTGCGGCGTCGTCCTCAAGAGTAAGAGGGCGGCGCTGCGCTTTGTGACGGGTTGGAGGTCGAGAGAGTGGCTTTCGGCTGCCCGTCGCGGAGTAACATCGATGGCTGCTATTGCCAAAAAGATCACCCTGTCGTCTTCGCGCGACATCCCTTTCAACAAGCTTGTGCTCAGTCAGGCAAATGTCAGGCGCGTGAAAGCCGGCGTCTCGGTTGAGGAACTGGCCGAGGACGTTGCCCGCCGCGGCCTGTTGCAGGGGCTCAGCGTCCGGCCAGTCAAGGATGAAGCCGGAGTGGAAACCGGCATGTTCGAGATTCCGGCAGGTGGCCGGCGTTATCGGGCGTTGGACCTGCTAGTCAGGCAGAAGCGCCTCAGCAAAACCGCGCCGGTTCCCTGCATCGTGCGAGAGGAAGGCATTGCCGAGGAGGACTCGCTGGCGGAAAACGTCCAGCGCGCGCCCCTTCATCCCCTCGATCAGTTCCGTGCCTTCCTCGCCCTTCGCGAAAAGGGCCAGTCGGAGGAGGAGATCGCTGCCGCGTTCTTCGTCTCGGTCGGTGTCGTCAAGCAACGCCTGAAGCTGGCTTCGGTGTCACCAGCACTGCTTGAGATTTATGCCGAAGATGGTCTGACGCTCGATCAACTCATGGCGTTCACCGTGTCCGGCGATCATGAGCGTCAGCAGCAGGTTCTCGAACGCCTGAAGGCCTCGTATGACAAGCAGCCCTATGCCATTCGGCGCATGCTGACCGAGGGCGCGGTGCGTGCGTCAGACAAGCGGGTGCAGTTCATCGGCATCGACGCCTATGTCGATGGCGGTGGCACAGTCATGCGCGACCTGTTCCAAGGCGACGACGGTGGCTGGCTGCAGGACGTCGTCCTGGTTGATCGGCTGGTCGCAGACGAGATGGAACGCCAGGCGGAGGCAGTTCGCGCAGAAGGCTGGAAGTGGATCGAAATCGCGCCCGATTTCGCCTACGGCCACGCCTTCGGTCTCCGCCAGCTGCGCGGCGAACCGTCCCCCCTTAGCGCCGAGGAGGAGTTGACGCGCAAGGCCTTGCAACTCGAGCTCGATCGTCTGTCGGAGGAATATGACAGCCTCGAGGACCTTCCGGACGAAATCGATCAGCGTCTGGCTGAGTTGGAGACTGGACTTCAGTCCTTCGAAACCCGGCCACTCACCTTCGACCCGCTCGAGGTTGCCCGCGCCGGTGGCTTCATCAGCATCGCGCCAGACGGTTGTCTTCGCGTCGAGCGCGGCTACGTCCGTCCCGAGGACGAGTTGCCCATCGAGACACAGCCAAGCGAAGAGGGGGAGGAACCCTTGGAGGCTTCTGCCGTCCGAGACGGGGGCAGCGTTTCGGCCGACAATGAGCCGCTGGCCGACCCCGAAGAGGATGATCGCATCTCGCCGATCTCTGACCGGCTCATGACGGAACTGACGGCACATCGCACGCTCGGCCTCCGTCAGGCGCTCGGTGGAAATCCGGACATAGCCTTCCTCGCCGCCTTGCACGCGTTCACGCTGAAGATCTTCTACCAATATGGGTCGGATAGCTGCCTGGAACTGGACTTGAAGAGCGTCAGCTTCGGCGCCCAAGCGCCAGGATTGAACGACAGCACCTGCGCACAGGCGATCCGTGTCCGACACGACGACTGGGCCAACGCGCTGCCGAAGGAAGCCACCGACCTTTGGGACGCCCTTCGCGGCTGGGATCGCGATCGCCAGGCCGCGCTTTTCGCCTATGTCGTCAGCATGTCGGTCAACGCTGTGCATGAAGCATGGAACAGGCGCCCGCGCGCTCTCGCCCATGCCGACCGGCTGGCACACGCCATCGACCTCGACATGACGGCGGCCGGCTGGCGGCCGTCTGTCGACAACTTCCTCGGGCGTGTCACAAAGGCGCGCATTCTCCAGGCACTCACTGAAGCGAAGGGCCAGGAAGCCGCTGACCGAATAGCGCACCTCAAGAAGGGCGACATGGCGAGCGAGGCGGAGAAGCTGATCGGGAGCAGCGGTTGGCTACCTGAGCCCCTGCGCACCCCGGGAAACGGGAATACAGAAACGAATGAGACAGGATCGCCGCAAACGGTGGTCGAAGCGACGGCGGGGAACGACGGCGAATTGTCCGTGGCCGACACCGAGAGCTTCGCTGAAAATGACGATGCCGCGAATGAGCCTCATACGATCGCTGCTGGATGATCAGTGGCAAGTCTTCATCTGGCCCGCCGGAGACGGCGGGCATTTTTCTGGAGGCGGACCGTGTCTAGAAGCCCCAACGACCTCGCGCACCGGCTCGGCCGGCAGGCGGAGGCGGTATGTCGCAACTATCTTTCGAACGGCCGGCGCCAGGGCAACTATTGGCTTGTAGGCGACGTCCGAAATACGCCTGGGCGATCGATGTATGTAAGGCTGAGGGACACTCCAAAGGGTCCCGCAGGCAAATGGACTGATGCTGCTACCGGCGAGCACGGCGACCTGCTGGACGTGATCCGCGAGAGCTGCGGCCTGACCGACTTTGCCGATATCAGCGTGGAAGCCTGCAATTTTCTGAGCTTGCCGCGCTCCGAACGGCAGCCAACGGCATCGAAGCAGACCAGGGCGATGGCGCCTTCCGGTTCTGCGGAGGCAGCGCGGCGGTTGGTCTCTATCTCGCGGCCGATTTTACGGACGCTCGTTGAGACGTACTTGTGCGGCCGCGGCATTACGGCTTCGCATGAAACGGGATGTCTACGCTTCCACCCGCATTGCTACTACCGTCCCGAAGATAGCGGGCCGACTGAGATCTGGCCGGCGATGATCGCAGCGGTCACTGACCTCAACGGAGACGTGACTGGCGCTCACCGCACCTGGCTCGATCCGAGCGGATTCAGCGATGCCCATCTCGGCCGCGCTCCGATCGAGACACCGAGACGAGCATTGGGCGACCTGCTCGGTCACGGTGTCCGCTTCGGCTTTTGCGGCGATGTCATGGCCGCCGGCGAAGGCATCGAGACGATGCTGTCGCAACGCATAATCCTGCCGACTATGCCGGCACTCGCAGCGTTGTCGGCGGCACATCTGTCCGCAATCCAATTCCCTGGTACATTGCGGCGGCTCTACATCACCCGTGACAATGATCCGGCAGGCGAGGGCGCAGTGGCAACCCTCCTTGAACGCACCAAAGCGGCCGGTATCGAGGCGATGGTCCTGACGCCGCAACTCGGCGATTTCAACGAGGATCTGCGCCTGCTCGGTGCCAATGCCCTGTGGGCGATCCTGCGGGTGCAGATCGCGCCGCAGGATGTCTCGCGCTTCATGGCGCTGGCGGCCTGACCGGAAGGGGAAGAAGGGAGGCGTGCCAGCGATGTGTGGCTTGGATGGGCGGATGCACCTTCGCCGGGCGAGGGCCGGCCCACGGCCTTCCAGAGGGCGATCGGGCGCCGGCCGGTCCGGACAGGCAATGGCTACGCCCGGCTATTTTCCGGCGGCCCTTGCCACCCCGCGCGGCGGACCGCGCGAGACCCCGTCTGCGGGCCTTTCCATCGCGAGACAAAATAGCCGGGCTCCGCAATCCTCCACTTGCGTTCCGGCCCTGCGCTGCCGTTTAGGGTGCAGGTCCGGACCGTCCATCGCCTTCGTCGCCATGAAGGCCGCGATGGGCGCGGCCGATCCCGCGAAGGCAAGCCGCCATGAACACCGAGCACGACACCGGCTTCGAGCCGCAATCCGCATCATCACCAACCGATCATGTCCTTCAGGAGCTTCAGCTTTACGGTTTCCGTCCCTTTGACGACGAACCCGACCCGCGCCCGCTTCCCGAAGGCAAGGTGGTCGCAGCCAGCATCGCCGATATCTTCGACGCTCTCGTGGTGGCAATGGCCGACACACGCCTTGAACCCGATCTCGAGGAACTCCTGTGGGGAACGGTTAACCTGTTCCATCGCGCGACCAGGCGGATCGAGGGGGAGCTCGATGAAAACGAGCTTAGCCAGCTGCGGCTGCAGCGCGAACAGGACGGATCCGAGGTCAAGTCGGTCGAGCTCGAGCGCCTCATCGCCCAAGGTCAGACCCTGCTCGAACGCCGCAGCGCTTTCGAATTGATGCGCGACCAGGCCGCCGAGCACTACGAGCGTAACACCCATTCGATCTGGCGCCCGCGTTCCGGTTCTGTCGTCAACCATCGCCACCTGACCGCGGCAATGATCGACAGCAGGGACTTCGTTGCCGCGAGAAAGCATGCGGACAGCCAGGTGCTGTTGCCACCCGGACCGAAAGTCGCTTTCACCGGCGGGCTCGATTTCAACGACCATCGGCTGATCTGGGCCAAGCTCGACCAGGTCCATGGCAAGCATCCGGATATGGTCCTGCTGCATGGCGGATCACCAAAAGGTGCCGAGTTGATCGCGGCCAAATGGGCTCACAGTCGCAAGGTGCCACAGATCGCCTTCAAGCCGGACTGGACCAGGCATGCCAAGGCCGCGCCCTTCAAGCGCAACGACGCCATGCTCGACATTCTGCCGATTGGCGTCATTCATTTCCCCGGCTCCGGCGTTCAGGACAACCTTGCCGACAAGGCCCGCAGGCTCGGCATTCCGGTGATGAAGTTCGGCGCCACGTGAAGAGGCCACCTTTTCACTCGCCGCAAGTCATTCGCCCCGATTTCCGTCGCTGCCGGCGCATTGATCCGACGACCGTTTCGGCCGATGTGGCGTCGATGAAAGCAAGGCGGCGAACCATGAGGTTCTCATCGCTTCTCGTCCTGGAATGGAGAACAGGGAACCGATCCCCGCGTTTGTCGACGCAATTCCTTGATCCGGTCCGAAGGCCTGATGCCACTCAACCCATAAAGGGTCGGACTACGCCAAGCGTGCCGCCGTTCCGGCTTGCCTTCACGGTGATTGCGGCCCTCGGCCGGACACATCGGGCGCCTGTCGCGCGGGGATCGCTCCCCGCTTCCAAAGCAGGAGCCGGAAAGATGTCCCTCATGGAAGCCAACGCCTTCGCCTTCAGCCTCGCCACCAGCCTCATGGTCAGCATCGTCATCTTTCGCGCTGGCGACGGCACGCTCGCTGTCTCACCGGCAGACGAATACGACGGCGACCCCTCCGAGATCGTCGGTGAGATAGACCCCCACGCCTCATGAATCGTCGCGACTTTGCCGACGGCCCGCGTGGCGCGGCTGCCTCTCGAACACCCGTGCCGGCAGTATCGTCAGCCTGTATCTTTGCGTGGCGTCGTTCGCGCCGCTTTGAGGGTGCCCGGCGAAGGCGCGGGGCTATCGCCTAACATTTGTTAGCGCGGAATACCTGCCTGCCGTGCGAGCATATTTGCGGCTCGACCCTCGCGGGCTCTAGGGTCGTGACCACCTCTTGCCCGCTGGCTTCGGCCGGCGGGCTTTTTGTTACGTCGCCTTATCGACCAGCGGCGTCTTCCGTTTCGGCGCCACGTAGCTGGTGACAAGCCGCACCGTGTTGAGCCTGACCGTTACTGGAACGCCAAGGTTCACCGTCACTCTGTCCTCGTAGACATGCATGACGTCGCCCACCAACTCGACCTTCTGCCCGCTGCTCACGTTTGGCGACCGGTCAACGATGGAATGCGGCTGGTGGTAGGAAGGGATCAACACGGCGACCCGATCCTCAGTCACGCGCTTGCGCACGGTCGCGGTGATCGCGACCTCGTCGCCGACTTTGATGCTGCCCTTCGCCATGAAGGAGACTCTGGGGCGCAGGGCGGCATAGTCAAGCAGTTGCTAAAATAGACCATTGCAGGAGGCTCATTCGGACCTCAGTCCACATCGCATGATGAGGCCTGATCGGATACGTTTTGCTCCTCGCCGACTGTTGAAACCACTCCTCCCCGGATTGGAAGATGTCGGCGGCTAGCCCGGCTCGCAAGTCCTGTGTCACCTCGACCAGCGAGCCGGGCTTGGCAAACAGCAACCCGATGGTCGGGGATAAGCGCTTGTTGACCGCCGGGCCTAGCCGGCAAGGCTACCGGCTGGCGACGTTATCGGCCCTTCCATCTTCTGCTATTTGGCAAAAAACGGTGGGTGTCGGGTTCCTCTATCCGCAAATCGGATGAGCCCAGAGTCGCGACCCACTCGAAACAAAAGCCAACTTCAGCGGTTCCTGTCATTGGAGGAACCGTTATGTGCTCGGCAATCCACAATGAAGATGAGCGCATCGCCCATCTAAAGCTGTTGGCGGAGCGACTGATGAGGGAGACTGGCATCGGGCAGGAAGAGGCGAAGCGACTGGTCGAGTTAATTGGAACTGATTGGAATTCGCTGCTTCGCGAGGCTAGGTTCCTGAAAGGTCGACACTAGAGGGTTGCCGGCCGGCACTAGCGGATCCGCTGGATGCGGCCTTTGTCGAGTCGAAACACCCCGTCCTGGCCGCCCTGCTTCTCAAAGTCGGTTTGGATCTCATCCCAGGTGCCAAGGTACTTTCCGCAATCATCGCAAAAAATGGGCGTATCCGGACGAGCGTCATCGGGGATCCTGAGCCTGATGGTGAGGCCGTTCACCGTGTGCTCTGATTGGCGCTGGATCCGTTCCACATTATGGAGTCTGGGGCCGTCGGCTGCCTCGTCAAGCGGATGCTAATATTTGTGTCCGGACATGGAACAGACCTTCGCGGTCGCGGTTCTATCTGGAGCGGTCATCTCCCGCTTCTGGGTGGCCAGAGAGCCCGTCACCATGTCCTCCAGGCGACGGGCTCTCTCGTGCCTCCTTGGAGGTACGAAGTTTTGAAAGCGATCGCCACAACTCGGTCTCGTCGGTAGATCCGTTGTCGAAAACTTCGAAGATTTGAGAGGCAAGATATTCCCTCTGGTCCCTGTCCTTGAGGGCTAGCCGGCGTTCTTTGCACAGTCGGTCAAAGACCCGCTGGAGCAAGTCCAGATCAGCGGTTCGTACACACCACTGTTGCGCGACAATGACATCGTTGCCGCCCTAAAACCCTGGTCGGAATTATCTCACACTGCAGGGCTGGCGCGAAGAAAAATCAGCAGGTCTGTCGGCAGTGGATAGCGTCTCAGTCATCAGGGGACAGTTTCAGGTCTGGCGGATTTCTATCGCGAGCGGCCAGTCCCCCCGCCGCTCCCCAAGCAAAAGCCCGTCGTTCTCTCCCCGAGACGGCGGGCTTTGCGTTTCCTGCAGGTATCGCGCCACGTCGACATACACTGTCGGATGCTCGCCTACGGCAGGGTTTGAGGCGCTTGTCGCGTCAAGCTGGGCATGATCCGGGGCCGATGTAGACAAGGTCTGGTGGTCGGCCCGGTGATCAGGGCAAGGCGGCTCGCCTCATTGGTGGTCTCACGTCTGGGAATTTCTCGTCATCGTCCTGGCAATGCCTTGGCAGCCTTGGTCAGGGTCGCGCGATCATTGCCGTGCTTGCGGATGAGTTCTCGAACTTGAGCCGGTGTGATGTTGTTCTGCAGGGCGAATAAATTCACCTCATAGTCATCGTCAAGCGAGATTTGGCCTGCGGCGCGGAAGTCGGCTCTGCTTTTGTCCTTTGCCATTTGGGGACTCCTTCCGCCAGAATCTCCTTACGTCGAGGAGTTTCTTCCCGCGCCCTGTGTCTGCCGACGGCGCCACGATCTGTTGCCGGTGTGGCGACCACCAGTCTGACCCTCAGAGCGCGATAGTGATGGGCTCCCTTCGGCGGAAAAGACAATTCCCGACCCTTCGAAAGCCAGCAGCATAGCGGCAACTTTGCGGGGATGCGGTTTCCTTAGCCCGTTCTCAAAATCGCTGATCGTCGTTTCGCTAAGATTGCACTTGGCGCCAAGCCGCACGCGCGACCACTTCAATAGCGTTCTTGCTGCTCGCGACTGCTCTGCTGTCAGTTTTCGCACTTCACGGACCTCCTGTTGACCAATAGCGGACTGAACGGAAGGTTCCGGAGCATTTCAGGGTTTGCTAACGGAACTGAAACGGCCATGCGATATTGAATCAGATTCGATGTTGCATGGGGTTCGATGCGTAAGCGTGCCGGGGACCAGTTGTGCTTTGATGTCGACACGGAGCGGGCCTTTTTCGTTATCGGATCCAAACGGCCCTCCCCATTGCCACTTGCGCTTAGCAATCGGGACTTGGTCGCAAGCTCGTGGCAGCCGTTTACCTAGGCGAAGCGACGGGCCGATTCGCTTGCGCCGCCGCCCAAATTTGACCCTTTCCGTGCAGGAATGAACGGGGCGGTTGTGACCGCAGGCGCGATGGCGCTCTTCCACCGGCTTGCTGTTATCGACCACATGACGGGGGCAATCGGCGTCATCATCCTTTTCGGATTTGCGCTGCCATACTTCCATCTGCGGAGCGAGTATCGAAGGCACTCGGAGGCCTTCGAGGCTGAGTATGCCAGTCAGTTGGACCTGGAGAGGGCACGAGAAATGAGGGTGCCTGCTGTCAAGACAAGCTCATCTCCGCTGAGACGAACCGTCAGCCGATGAGAAAAACCCGCCTGCCGGCAAAACCCGCCCGGGTGGCCGCCCCCGCTGGAGCACCCGTTGGCAGGGTCCTAAGTCAATTTAGCAAGTTGAAACACAACGCCGGTGGGCCGTTTGCAGCGTGCCAGACCACGCTCTGGCTATTCCAGTAGACCTCCCGTTGGCCTCGGCCGGCGGGCCTTTTTTGCCACACCGGCTGCCTCCAGTGCTTGTCGCATGCGTCTGAGATTGCCCGGACCCTGAATTCGGTGGCCTTTCTCAAACTCGCGCATCGTGGGGCAGCGCGTCCAGGAGGCTCAAGGAGGCCCGCAGAAGGGTATGAAGCGGCCGGCGACGCAATGGGTGAAGCCGGGGCTGATCGGCCGCATCAAGCATCTGCGCGGCGAGGACGACTTGCGGCATGCCTCGCTGCCGGATTTCACGGAAGAGACGGGCTAGCGCAGCAGCATCACATGGACGGGCGGAACCTTTGCGATCACGAAACCTTCTCCTGTGATCCAAGGGAGGAAACCATGGCAAATCTGGGAAGACTGGCTGTCGCAGTGCTTGGCATTCTAGCCTATCAAAATCGCGAGAAGATCGGAGACTTGATCCGAGGAAATCGCGATCCAAACAACCCGCAGGGAGGGCTCTTGGATCAGTTATCCAAGGGCGTGTCCGGGACGGCGCTTGGGGACATCCTCGACCGCTTCAGAAATGCTGGAGCGGGGTCGAAGGTAGATTCGTGGGTTAGCAGTGGACCCAATCAGCCGATCGAACCAAAGGACGTGGAGAACGCAATCGACGAGGACACCCTCACTTCTCTTTCGATGCAGACTGGTCTGTCACGCGATGAGCTGATTGCCAGGATCACCAAAGATTTGCCTGAAGCGGTCGACAAGCTGACGCCAGAGGGCGAATTGCCGGCTGCAAACCCGAGCATAGAGACCGAGGAGATCACACTCCTCGATCAGGTGCCGCCACGCACTCCCGAGCGGTAGGGCGGAGACCGCTTCGGCCCTCACCACTGGAGCGAGCTTAATCGCACTCACCGAAAGGATAGGTTGTGGGACCGTTACCTGAGTTTCAATATTCTGAAACTCCGGGTCCGTTGGTGGAGTGTGGCCGGCCTGCTATCCTGTGTCCATAGTAGAAGCAGGCTGGGCTACGTGCCGGCGCAAATGTCATATCCGGCTGCCAATCCCAACCAGGAACTTTAGCGCTCTCTAAAGGTTCTCCCCCGGAATCCTGTACAACACCCGCCAGTGGAAACCATGGCCGAGTTGGCATTCGCTTTCGTATATTGCTCAGCGCTGACCGGCGGTGACGTGTTGGGCGCCTTGGCGTCTTTGTTGGCGGCCCTGCTTCTCTACAACGTCCTGCGTGAAGACCGGACAAACCACTAGCTGAGGCAGTCTGCCCGAGATCACGCCGAAGCCCATTCGAGCTACACTGGCAGCCGTTCGTAGCTTAGCCGTTCCTGACAAACCAAGTGGGCCCTAGGAATGACGGGCCAAATTTCCTGCTGGAACATTTCGGACGGTAAGCCGTTGTGAACCCATCCCGAAGCAGCCGACCAACAACAACGCCTCATACTTCGAATTCGACGTAATGCGCGAAGCGTTCAACCGCTGGGTGGATGAGGATAAGGTTCCTGAGGACCAGTGGCGACCGCGCGCAACGAAGCTCGTTCGGATTGTGACAGGCGATGACTACGTCGACCCCAACGTGGTCGAATGGATTGTACGCAAAAGCCCCGGCGCCGATTAACTTGGCACCCCACCCCTTTCAGGAGAGTTGAAGACTCCAAGACCGCCGACCCGAACACCGACGCGCATCTAGTTCCGGGCCAGAAATCCCTGTAAAACGCCGCGATGAAGCGCAGCACGATCTATGCCGTCTATCACCCGCCCGTGTTCGGGCTTCCATTCCTCGCAGTGGTTCTAAAGCCGGACGGCACGACAATGTCTCGGCAGTTTGAGACCGTCGATGAGGCGCGCGCCTTTAACAAGTTTATAGCGCAGGCGGATCAATCAAGCGGCAAGACCCAGCATTGAAAAGGAAGCCCCAGCGTTGAGGGGGTCGGTGCTAGGGCTTGCATGTACGCTGTACCAGCATGACCTTACGTTAGCTTGCGCTAATATTGTGAACGAAGGCTGAATAGGCGCCCGATAGCCCGTCGCTGGTGTGCCCCCACACCTAACGACGGGCTAAAGGTGGCCGGCGCCCGTTCGTTGGGGAGCAATGCCTGGAAGGCCGGCCTGGCGGCCCATTAGGACCGCCGCATATCTCGACTAAGATACCTCTTTTGGACATGGCGTGATCGCGTAAGCCCTTGGCAAGCGATCGGCGATCAGGAATATAATCCTATTAGGTGCGGCGACCTCATTCTCGAAGATCGCCATGACAATGAAATTCCCCTTTGTTGAAGATACGCTAGGCAAGAAGCTGGAGGCCGGGACAGGCATGTCGGTCGACTTCCTCACCTGCAGGCGCCATGTCGTGCTCGATGTCGCCGCGCTTGTGGAGCGTCTCGGCCCTGACCAACCGTGCCTTCATTGGGATCTGGCAAAGGTGATCTTTTGCCACGAGTGCCGCCGCGCCGGCCGAGATGACCAGAACCTGCAATTCACCAACCACGCGTCCTCACCGGACAAGCGCAAAGGCTGGAGTCCATGAAACGAGAGCGGCCCGGCAGGCTAGCGTGGGTAGGCCAGCAAACGCCGGGCCTAACCGACGCTGGGTGTCGGGGGCGAACACGGCGCCGGCTGGCGAAACAATACGCTCTCGCCGAAATAGCAGGCACGTATCCATAAGGACGAACGTGGGAGTAGCCCAACGTTTCAGTGTCTCATCTCGGGACCGAATTGCTGGCATCAATTTTGCGTCAGACGCATTGCTGTTACAGCAAGGGATTTTTCACATTGCGACTGTCTGCTCAGCCTGCGCGAAGGCCAGGATCACCGAAGTGCATATACTCAGCGCCGCTGCAGATCGAGGATGTGCAGATCGACGAAAATGGCGATGTGACCGTCTCGATTATTGCTGACGACATCTACTCGAAGAATTCCACACAGCGCTATCAGATCACCTTGACCGAAGCCGAAATCAGCATTCTCGCCCACGGCGTCAGGCCCCACAAAGCATTGACCGCCGGCTAGGCGGAGGGCTGGACGCCGTGCTCATAGCCGGCCCTCAAATTTGAATGCCGCCACATTTGCTTTGTCTCACAGTGGCCGAATGTCGAAATACCTCTTCGAGGTTGTGAGAAATGGGCACTCTCTAGGCGATGCCTGGGTCGATCTCGATGGCCTGAGCGAAATGCGACGAGAGGCGCTAAAGGCTCTTCAAGACATAGCAGTCGACGAACTGGCCTCAAGCGATTTGGATGAATCCATGACCGTCTCCGTCTATGAGGAAGCCGGGCGGCTGGTCTATTCTGCTACCATCAGCGTGTCTCAGTCGTTTCCGGTTTCGCAGGAGTCCCACTAGGTCATCTAGAAATTAGATGGAGAGCCGTTTTTTGTTGGCTCTAATTTTCCTCCGATAGACGGCTGCGACCTTGCCCACCGATCCGGTAGCGAAGAGCGTACCGGCGAGCGTGGCCGCCTCCACTTTCTCAGTGATCATTTGCTTCGCTTCCCTCTCTGCCAATCTGCCTCCCCGGGCAATCCGCAGCGTTCGAAGCCAAATTACCTGGTGAGCTTCCAGCGCCGACAAATAAAGATCGAACCACGGATTGAACATTCGCACCTCCAGATCGCTCAGGAGAACGGCGGCATCGAATGTCGGTTCCTAAGTGGGGAGCGCACAGGACTGCAGGAGCGTGCCGGACGCGTCGCCGGTGGTTAGGACAGTGCAGGGCCAAAGCCTGCCGGAGCTTTCTTGGGCGTAGAGACACGACAACGATGACCGACGCCCTCATCCCTTGCCGACAAGCCGGCACGTGGATGCGGAAACAGCGATCGAATTTTGCACCGCAGGCATCGTCGTAGCCCGCGAACTCGGGAGACGTCTATGTGCAACGCCGAAGAGCCGGGTACCGGAGCCACCACGCTATGCGCACATTAGTCAATGCAGACGCGCGGATCAGTTGCGAAGCGACTACCGTTTGCGTGCAGCCTCTGTTGCCGGGGTCAGATCGGCGCAGGTCACCTTTTCTCCTGGGACCTAGGTGTCTTGGCCAACACCGATGCGGTCTCTCGATTGGTGTTTCTGGTCCGAAGAACGGCTTCGCCTCAATCGCTTGTTGCGCAACGGTGCGTCACGACTTTCTTCCCCTGCCGGCTGCGCCGTCATTCCTCGCGAGCAACAAAGTCGCTCCAGCGCCGTCCTCCGCTGCGCTTCGGCCCTCCGGTGCGCCAGCGATCGCCTTCGACCTTTCGACCACCATCGAGTCGCAATGGTGCGAGCTCGAGACAGATAGGATCAAGGAGAATTATCATGGCCACCATCAGCAAGGTGATGTCGTCTTCACCAATTTCGAATCGACGATCCTCGGCAAACATGGTGGTTGGCCGACCAAAGGCAGGTACTTCGGTTATTCACGGGCTGAAGTCTTGGATGCGTTGCAGGATATCGGGTTCAACGCGCTTGCCTTGGCGAACAACCACGCATTCGATCTCGGTGTTTCTGGCGTCCTCGCGACGCTGGAGGAGGTCGAAGCGCGAGGCTTCCTGCATGCTGGGGTCGGCATCGATGAGACCCATGCCGCGAAACTCGGCCATCGTCATCTGGGCGCCCGCCGGGCCTCTCTTCTTGCGATAGACGCAGGCCCGGGCCCGGCCAACATGTATGCCGAGAACAGCACCGATTCCCGTCCGGCTCGGCCTGGCGTCAACCGGCTGAAAACCGTTCGGAAGATTGGGGTGCCCAACGGGCACTTCCGAAGGCTGGCAAGGCTCGGCGATCAGTTGCAAAGCTCGCACCTTGAACTCACCAACTACGCGCAACCGGAAGATCCGCCGGAGCTAAGGAGTGGGAAGGAGCTGAATTTCTACGGGACCGTGTTCAAGCAGGCTGCCGACTTCAGCCGCTTGATCGAGATCGATCAGCAGAGCGCGAATATCCATCTGTCGGCGATCCGGCAGGCAGCAGCGCAAGGCGATTTTGTGATCGCCTATCTGCACCACCACCATTGGGAACCGGGTTGGCAGGACGTGCCGCGCTGGGTTCAAACCTTTGCCCGCACATGCATCGACGCCGGCGCAGGCCTCTTCGTCAGTCACGGCGCCCCGGTTCTTCAGGCGGTGGAAATCTATAATGGCTTGCCCATCTTCTACGGTCTCGGAAATTTCCTGTTTCACGTCCATCCGGACGAGGGCGAATGGGATCCTCCGGAAGTCTGGCAGAGCATTGTCGCGGCTTGCCGCTATGATGCGAATGGAACGCTCGAAAACATAGACCTTCTGCCGGTCGTTATCGGCGAGGTAAATGAACGCACCGGTTCCGAGCCGGGCAAATTGGTTCCCGTCCCCGCCGCCGGACACGTGGCGCGAGATATTCTCGAGGGGTTCGCAAGCCGCTCGCGTGCCTTCGGTACCGGGATCGAAATATCTGGATGCTCAGGCAGGATAGTTGCGCCGCTGGTGCGCAAATTCGGCTGACGATCAAACTAAAGCCAGAGCCGCTCCGACGGACTCCGAGCGTGACATCGTGGAGCATCGAAAGCTTTGTTGAAGCCGAAAAGCTCGCGCCCTTTCGGGGCAGTGTTAAAGGCAAGGATCGGGCGGGACCCTCACCCCGCAGATCTTCACGTAGGCAGGCAGATCGCGACGGTTCGCGTGCTGTCTGACGTGTCGCAGGCTCAGCTTGCCCGATCGATAGGCGTCACCTTCCAACAGCTGCAAAAATACGAGAACGCAATAAACCGTGTAAGTGCCTCCATGATCTATGAGATTGGCAAGTCACTGGGTGTCCCCGTCAGCCGTTTTTTTGAAGGGCTTCCGGAGAATGGTGAGAGCGGTCTTGCAGCTTCCCCTCTGCCGGTCGATGAGCGCATTGGCTTCATTGCCAGCGCTGAGGGTCGGCATCTAATCGAGCGTATCATTCAACTACCTCCACGGGTGCGGGCACGTGTGTCTGCCCTGATCGCCGCTATCGGGGAAGAGTTATCTTTCCCTAAATAGTGAAGGACAGCGGGCCTGGTAGGACAACTGGCGCCAACTGAGCACAAAATGCCTGGTGACTGGTGGGGACGCAGGTTGGAGCGCTGTGTCCGTCCGTTTGTGCCTCTAGTAGTCGCCCAAATGGTCGCTTCGGAGACCTTGCCCAACAAAACACTTCGTCCGCAGCGCCAACGGAGAACTCTGACCGACACGACATCGGCTAGCATGACTAAATGATTGATAAGGCAACATTATCATTCGTTTTGGCCGCGCGACAGGCTGTGCGTTTTGAGACGGAAGAGATGGCATAAAGCGCACCGCCGCTTTACCCTCGACAGCATGATTCGCCTCGATCCCGCGACCGCCAGCTCCGTCGCCGCGCCGCCTACCGTTCCGGCCTGGGCGCTCGCCGGCGGCGCGCTGAGCGACAGTGACGCCGCCTTCCAGGCCGGCGCTGCCCTGGCTGCGCTTGACACGCTTGCCCGCGCGCAAGCCAGCTGGGCCGGCGCCTGGCGCCAGCGGCTGGCGCTTCGCTGCGCCGCCGCCAGCATGCGGCTCGCCGGCCGCGCCGAGGATGAAGCCGCCCTGCGCGATGCCTGGCAGCTGCGGCCGGCCGGCGC
>NZ_RZOJ01000610.1:0-2519 GCF_003998845.1 Mesorhizobium sp. M4A.F.Ca.ET.022.05.2.1
GCATGAAGATGGTGAAGAACTGCGACAGGATCGGGATGCGGCCGACCTTGAACACCGGATCGAGCGAGCCGCTCTTGATGCGGCCGTGCTGCAGCATGTCTATGCCGGCGCCGCAGAAGCCGAGCTCCGGCCGTTCGGCAAACAGTGCCACCTGGCGCGACAGGCGCCACGGATAGGCGAAGTCGTCGGCGTCCATACGGGCGACCAGTTCGCCCCGGGCGAGCTGCAGCCCTTCATTCAGCGTGGCGACGAGGCCGCGGTTTTCGCGCGAGACGAGCCTGACGCGGCTGTCGGCCTTGCGGTGGCGCTCGAGGATTTCCAGCGAGTTGTCGCTCGACCCGTCATCGATCGCGATCACCTCGAGGCGATCGTAGTCCTGGCGCAGGATCGAGCCGATCGCGGCGGCGATATAGGGCCCGGCATTGTAGACGGGCAAAAGCACGGAAACGAGCGGCGCGGCGGTCATCGGCGTGCCTCCGTGCGCGACAGGTCGAGCCCTGCCGCGCGATGATCGGGCGACACGCCGGGAAAGGTCAACCGGCCAGTGTCGCCCGCGCTGCGCGGGTGAGCGCGGCGCGCGACGTAGGGAAAGTGACGCTTGAAGCCGTTGAGCGGGTTTTCGAAAACCGTCCAGGAAACTGCGGCGACAATGATGGTGGCCGCGCCCGCGACCAGGAAACGGCCCGGCCCCTGTTCGGAGACGTTGAGCGGAATCCACGGCTGCGCCTTGACGGCATAGGCCAGCAGGATCGGGTGGTAGAGATAGATGCCGTAGCTGATGCGGCCAAGGGCAAGCGCGGGTGGCAATTCCGCGAGCTTGCCGATGAAGCCGCCGACGCCTCGCGAGAAGGCCGTGACCAGAACCACCAGTGGCACCAGCGGCAGCACCTCCAGCAGCAGCCAGTGCGCCCATTCCAGCATCGGGTTTGCCGGCGCCGGGACGAACCACTGGATCGCCAGGAACAGGGTTGCGAAAACCGGCCAGCCGAGCTGCATCCAGCGCGGCAGGTCAGCGCCCCTGGCGCGGCGCGCCGCAAGCAGCGCGCCGCAGGCCAGCGCGTCCATCGAGGCTGGCGGCAGCAGATCGCGGGCAAGTGTCGGCACGGCGGTCACCGGCCAGTAGAAGCGGTAGGCGAGCGACAACAAGATCACGCCAGTGACGATCGCCTCGATGCGCCGGCGCGGCGCCAGAAGCACGATCAGCGGCCAGGCGAGATAGAATTGCTCCTCGATGCTGAGGCTCCAGAAATGGCAGAGCAGCCAGGGCGTCCACTCGTTGCGCAGCGCGTACCAGAAATTGGAGAGATAGAGCGCGTGCCAGATAAGCGAGCCCCGGGAATGTTCGAGGTCGGTCAGCCAGACCAAGCCCAGCACCGCGAAATAGGGCGGGAAGATCCTGAGCATGCGCCGGATGTAGAAGGCCCGCAGCGCCGGCCCCGCCTCGTACGCGGCGGCGTCGCGCGCGTCGATGAGCAGCCGCGTGATCAGGAAGCCGGACAGCACGAAGAACAGCCTGACGCCGAGATGGCCGACAAAAGAAGTCCCGCCGGGCGCCAGGAAGTGGGCATAGAGCACCATCGTCACCGCGACGGCGCGCAGCGCATCGAGCTGTATGTCGCGGGCGTTTGCCATCAGCCGCGTCCGCCGGCGTCTTCCGCTGAGGCTGGATTGATATCAATGCCGGTCAGCAGAAGGCCCAAACTGCTCATCTCCTCCACGGCATATTCGCAATAGCTAACGAATGTAGCATGGAATGCTGCGCCGCAACACAAAATGTTTACCGTCTTGAAATAAAATCGTGATCGCGGCGCCGACAAAAGGCGCAAATTCGCCCAGTTTTTGCCATTTTTGCCAATTGCGCCCCAGTGCGTCGGGGTGTCGTGCAAGAAATCCGACGCTTGTTCTGTTGGTCTAAAAGTATTCATCAGGTTGTGTTCTGGGTAAGAGGCGCGCAACTTTCGCGAGTGCTTGTTTGATATTTGATGAAAATCTCCGGATGATTGACCTTGGGCGAATGACTCAGGGCAGTGCGACATTGTGCGGTGCAGCAAGATATGGTGCGAGATGGCGCGATAGGCTGGGTTTCCACGCATTCCCGACCTTCGGCCGAGCCGCCTCTTCGCCGAGCTCGCCCAGACATGCAAAGCGAGCCGAAGTTACGAGCATCCCGCCGAGCGAGCTATAACATATGTTGTCGCGCGGACCGGAGGCGTGGCGACGGTCGCCTCCTTCAACACGCCATTCGCAATGAGACAGTATTTGGCGGCGCGGTCATGGATCCGCGCGGCGCTCCCGATCGAGCATGAGCGCAAGGATTGAGCCGGCGCAGGTCGCGACCAGGATCGAGACCCAGGTGACGCCTCGCGATTGTGGCTCGGTTTCGGCGGCCGTGACGGCCTTGTTCGCGGCAGCGTCCTGCGCCACGACGGGACCCATGTCCGGCCTCGTCCCGCGGCGGATTGAATAGGCGCGTGTCAACTCGGCGCCGAAGAGGAAGATCTGCGAAGAATAGTAGACCC
>NZ_RZOJ01000611.1:0-2515 GCF_003998845.1 Mesorhizobium sp. M4A.F.Ca.ET.022.05.2.1
CGATGAGATCGATGCCAGGCGCCGCGCGCTGCTCTCGCAACTGGCCGAGGCGGAGACGCTGCGCCAGGCAGCGGCCGACCGCTTGCAGGAAGCAGAGAACAAACAGGCCGAATTCGACAAGGCCGCGACCGCTGCCATCCAATCGCTCGCCGAAGCGCGCGAAACCCGCGTCCGCGCCGAGGAGCGGCTGACCGCCGCCGACGAGCGGCGGCTGGAGGTCGAGGCGCGCATCCAGGAAACGCTGAACACGCCACCGCACCTGGTCATCCGCCACACCGGTCTGGAAGCCGATGAACCGATGCCCGAAATGGCCGATGTCGAGCGTCAGCTCGACCGGCTGAAGGTCGAGCGTGAGCGGCTCGGCGCCGTCAACCTGCGCGCCGAGGAAGAGCAGAAGGAGCTGTCCGACCGGCTGGAGACCATCGTTTCCGAGCGCGAGGACATCATCGAGGCGATCCGCAAATTGCGGCAGGCGATCCAGAGCCTGAACCGCGAAGGGCGCGAGCGGCTGCTGTCGGCGTTCGAGGTGGTCAACGGCCATTTCCAGCGCCTGTTCTCGCATCTGTTCGGCGGCGGCACCGCCGAATTGCAGCTGATCGAATCCGAGGATCCGCTGGAAGCCGGGCTCGAAATCCTCGCCCGCCCGCCGGGCAAGAAGCCGCAGACCATGACGCTACTCTCCGGCGGCGAGCAGGCGCTGACGGCGATGTCGCTGATCTTCGCTGTGTTCCTCACCAATCCGGCGCCGATCTGCGTGCTCGACGAGGTCGACGCGCCGCTCGACGACCACAATGTCGAGCGCTTCTGCAATCTGATGGACGAGATGGCCCGTACTACTGAGACGCGCTTCGTCATCATCACCCACAACCCGATTACCATGGCGCGCATGGACCGGCTGTTCGGCGTCACCATGGCCGAGCAGGGCGTCAGCCAGTTGGTCTCGGTCGACCTGCAGGCCGCCGAGGCGATGCGCGAGGCGAGCTGAGGCGGCGGCCAACATGCCGCCAATCGGCTACTTCTCCGGAGCGGTCGCTGGCGCCGTATAGCGGCGGCGTACGGCATCGAGCACCAGCTTGCGGCTCTCCTCGGCCGAAAGCGCCTTGTCCTTTTCCGCCATGGCCGTTTCGCGCGCCAGCTCCTTGTCCCTGATCTGACGGCGGAACCATTCCGAATAGTCGCCGGCGCGCAGATGATGCATCCAGGTCTTGTCGTCTATGCCTTCCGCCATCTGGGCAAAGATGATCAGATTGTGCGCCCTCAGGTTCATCGCATTCTTGGGACCCTTGAAATAGAAGCTGCCTGCTTCGTCGAGCTGGCCCTCGGCATATTTGCGGCTGTGCCGCTTCAGCGATTGGCTGGGCTCCATCGCCTTGACGGTGAAGGGCTTCTTGCCGGTATGCGGCCGCCAGAGCAGTACGCGATCTCCTTTCGGGGTGGGGATGTTTCCCGGCGCCTCCAGTCCGGTTTCCTTGCAGAACGTCTTGATCACGCCTTTCGCTTGAGGTCCGAGCGCAATCACTACCGTCACCAGGCGCAAGGCATCCGTCGAGATCGCTTCCGGATGCACCGTGATCAGCACTGTCCCGGGCAATTCAAGCGAAAGCACCGCTCGCGTGTCCTCGCGCCGCTTGGGCAGAAGGTGATGCGCTTCGTCGATGATCAGCCAATGCGGTCTTGCCGTGCGGTAGCGGACATTGCCAAGGCCGGGCAGGAGTTCCGCGAAGAAGTCCGGCCGCTCATCGACCCTCAACGCCAGGCCGTTGACGACGACATTGGTGTCAGGCTTGCCGATCAGCTGCAGCAACTGGTCCTTGCTTGGCGCAGCCGAGGAATCGCCAAGCGGCACAGCGCCCTGCAGCCCGTCATAATCGCCCTCCGGATCGAAGATGCAGAACTGCAGACCTTTTTCCGCGAGCCGTTCGGTAAGCGCCGTGGCCAGTGTCGATTTGCCGATGCCGGAGCTCCCGGCAATCAACACTGTCTCCACCGGCGAGAGATAGACTTCCTTGCCGTTAGCGCTGCCAAGCAGGACGCCCCTGGCACGTTTGCGCGCAATCAGATGATCGAGCTTGATCATCTTGCCGATCAATTCCTCGACGCCTTTGCCGCGCTCCCCGCGGGTCACCAGATCGGCCGTGTCCTTCACTGCCGGCAAGGCGTTGTCGACGGCGACACTGCAGCCTGAGGCGCGCAGGAAGGCGTGGTCGTTTTCAGCGTCGCCGACGGCGACCACATTGTGCGGTGACAACTTGAGATCTTCGAGCGCGGCTGCAAGGCCGGTCGCCTTGTTGATGCCGCTGGGCAGGATCATCACCGCGCCCTTGTTGAAGATGATCTCCAGCTCCAGCCCTAGCTTCTTGATGACGTCGAGCACCGTTGCCTGATGCGGCTCCCAGGTGGCGACGATCGAGCGCCCGACCGAGAGCGGCTTGACGCCGCGCTTCTTCAGCCGGGCGACGAGGTCGGGCGCTCGATCGTCGCCACCTGGGAGCCGCATCAGGCAACGGTGCTCGAC
>NZ_RZOJ01000612.1:0-2472 GCF_003998845.1 Mesorhizobium sp. M4A.F.Ca.ET.022.05.2.1
TATGACGACTTCCTGCAGATCGACGCCTCGGTCAATCGCGGCAATTCTGGTGGCCCGACCTTCAACCTCAATGGCCAGGTCGTCGGCATCAACACCGCGATCTTCTCGCCCTCGGGCGGCAGCGTCGGCATCGCCTTCGACATCCCGGCCTCGACCGCCAAGGAAGTGGTGCAGGACCTGATGAAGAGCGGCTCCGTCCAGCGCGGCTGGCTGGGCGTCGAGATTCAGCCGGTCACCTCCGACATCGCGGAATCGCTCGGGCTGAGGTCCGAGAAGGGCGCGCTGGTGTCGAGCGCGCAGGACGACGGTCCCGGCAAGAAGGCCGGCATCACCGCTGGCGACGTCATCACCCAGGTCGACGGCAAGGATGTCGCCTCGCCGAAGGAACTCGCCCGCCTGATCGGCGCCTTTGCGCCGGGCAAGTCCGTCGATGTCACCGTGTGGCGCGACGGCAAGAGCGAGACGATCAAGGTCGACCTTGGCAAGCTGCCCGCCAGCGACAAGCAGGCGTCGAACGATGACAGCAAGCAGCCGGCGGCGCCAAAGGCCGACACGCTTGCCGATCTCGGCCTGACCGTCACCAAGTCGGAAAACGGCAAGGGGCTGGTCGTGACCGATGTCGATCCCGACAGCGATGCGGCCGACCGCGGCATCCAGCCCGGCGATGTCATCACCTCGGTCAACTCGATGGAGGTGAGCGGCACGGCGGATGTCGACAAGGCGATGGCCGATGCCGTGAAGGCGGGCCGCAAGGCGGTGCTAATGCAGATCACCCGCGACGACTCGAACCGCTTCGTTGCGCTGCCCGTCGCCAAGGGCTGACGTTCGCAACTTTCCCGAAGCGGCGGTTTCAACACCCCCGAGCCGCCGCGGGGGAAAGCACGGGGCCCGAATACGTTAGTCAGTCACCGTGTTCCGACCCCGGCGGCAGCGGGCTTCCCATCGCCCGCTGCCGCTCCCAACCATCAAAGGCCATTCCGTGCATGCCGGCTCCTCATTCTCAGGGCGAAATCGCGTATAACGGCTCTATGAAGATTCTCGTCATAGAAGACGATCGCGAGGCCGCCGATTACCTGCAGAAGGCCTTTGCCGAAGCCGGCCATACCGCCCATGTCGCCGGCGACGGCGAGACCGGCTTCGCGCTTGCCGACGCCGGCGATTATGACGTCATGGTCGTCGACCGCATGATGCCGCGCCGCGACGGCCTGTCGGTCATCGCCGGCCTGCGCTCCAGGGGCAACACGACGCCAGTGCTGATCCTGTCGGCGCTGGGCGAGGTCGACGACCGCGTCACCGGCCTGCGCGCCGGCGGCGACGATTACCTGACCAAGCCCTACGCATTCTCCGAATTGCTCGCCCGCGTCGAGGTGCTCAACCGCCGCGCCAGCGCCAGGGAAGCCGAGACCGTCTACCGCGTCGGCGATCTCGAGCTCGACCGGCTTTCGCACTCGGTCAAGCGCGCCGCGCGCGAGATCACGCTGCAGCCGCGCGAGTTCCGCCTGCTCGAATATCTGATGCGCCATGCCGGTCAGGTGGTGACGCGCACCATGCTGCTCGAGAATGTCTGGGACTACCACTTCGACCCGCAGACCAATGTCATCGACGTCCATGTCTCGCGGCTGCGTGGCAAGATCGAGAAGGGCTTCGACAAGCCGATCCTGCATACGGTCCGCGGCGCCGGCTACATGCTAAAGGGTGGGTAAGGCCGATCATGGCTCTTTCCCTGCCGGCCATCATGAGGACGACGGCAGCGCGGCTCTCGGCGCTCTATTTCCTGCTTTTCGCGCTGTGCGCCGTGCTGCTCGTCTTCTACATGACCTCGCTGTCGGCGCGCATGCTGACCGCGCAGACGCAGGATACGATCAACGATGAAGTGGCTGGTCTCGATCGTGCCTATCGGCGCGGCGGCCTGCCGGTCCTGGTCCGCGTCGTCGAAGCACGTTCCCGCCAGCCCGGGGCCAACCTCTACCTCATCGCCGACGCCAACGGGCAGATCTTGACCGGCAATGTGCAAAGCCTGGAGCCGGGGGTCATCGAAACGGAGGGCTGGACGACAGAGCCATTTTCCTATCAGCGTTTCGGCGAGGGCGAACTCGACCGGCTGCGCAGCGGGGCACCCGACCAGGCCACGCCGCCGTCCGGCGAGCCCGAAGCGCAGGCCGAGGGCGAGAAGGGCCACAACGCGATCGCGCTGGTGCTGCGGCTGCCCAACCAGATGATCATGCTGGTCGGCCGCGACCTCGGCGAGCCCGAGCGCTTCCGCGCCGTCATACGCCGCGCCTTGATGCTCGCGCTGGGCATGATGGGGCTTGGCGGGCTCCTGATCTGGTTCTTTGTCGGGCGCGCGGCGCTGAAGCGCATCGACAGCGTCTCGGAGGCCAGCCGCCGCATCATGGGCGGCGACCTGTCCGGCCGCCTCCCGGTCACCGGAGCCGGTGACGAGTTCGACCGCCTGTCCGAGAACCTCAATAC
>NZ_RZOJ01000613.1:0-2468 GCF_003998845.1 Mesorhizobium sp. M4A.F.Ca.ET.022.05.2.1
CAGCCGGTCCCGGCCGGTTGGATTATGGGAAAAGCAGGCCTTGCGCCTGCCCTTCCGTTTGCTGTCAGAGGCCGAGGCCGCCGATGCAGACATATTTGGTGTCGAGATAGTCCTCGATACCCTGATGTCCGCCTTCCTTGCCGAGACCGGATTCCTTGACGCCGCCGAACGGCGCTTCCGGTGTGGTGATCAGGCCCTCATTGACACCGACCATGCCGTATTTCAGCCCTTCCATGACGCGGAATGCGCGGCCGAGATCGCCGGTGTAGAAATAGCAGGCGAGGCCGAATTCGGTGTCGTTGGCGAGCGCGATCGCCTCTTCCTCGGTCTCGAACTTGAACACCGGAGCGACCGGGCCGAAGATCTCTTCCTTCATGAAGCGCATCGTCGGCGTGGCATTGGCGATCACCGTCGGCTGGAAGAACGAACCGCCGAGCGCATGGCGCTTGCCGCCGGCCACCACCTTGCCGCCCTTCGACGTGGCGTCGGCGATCAGTTCCTCGACCTTCTCGACCGCCTTGTCGTCGATCAGCGGTCCCTGCTGCACACCCTCTTCAAGGCCGGACCCGACCTTCAGATTGTTGCTTGCCGCGGCCAGCTTCTCGACGAACTTGTCGTAGACGCCGGCCTGCACGAGGAAGCGGTTGGTGCACACGCAGGTCTGGCCGGAATTGCGGTATTTGGCGGTGATGGCGCCGGTGACGGCGCGGTCGATGTCGGCGTCGTCGAAGACGATGAACGGCGCATTGCCGCCGAGCTCCATCGACACTTTCTTGACCGTCACGGACGACTTCTGGATCAGGATCTTGCCGACTTCGGTCGAGCCGGTGAAGGTGATCTTCTTGACCAGCGGGTTGGCGCAGATCTCGTCGCCGATCTCGGCGGCCGAACCGGTCAGGATGTTGATGACGCCCTTGGGGAAGCCGACCTCCTCGGCAAGCGCGCCCCAGGCGAGGCCCGAATACGGCGTCTGCGAGGCCGGCTTGACCACCGCGGTGCAGCCCGCGGCGAGCGCCGGGCCGAGCTTGCGGGCGAGCATCGAGGACGGGAAGTTCCACGGCGTGATGGCGGCGATGACGCCGACCGGCTCCTTGGTCACCAGGATGCGGCGGTCGCCCCAGGGCGACGGCACGATGTCGCCGTAGGTGCGCCGGCCTTCCTCGGCGAACCACAGTATGTAGGCGGCGGCCGAGCCGATCTCGCCCTTCGATTCAAACAGCGACTTGCCCTGCTCTATGGTCAAGAGTTCCGCGAGCACGTCCTGATTGTCCATCATCGCGTCGTGCAGCTTGCGCAAAAGCTTCGAGCGCTCGAGCGCGGTGGTCTTGCGCCAGCTCTTGAAGGCTTCCTCGGCGGCCTCGATGGCGCGGCGCGTCTCGGCCCTGCCGGCCTTCGGCACGGTGCCGATCTTGAGGCCGGTGGCCGGATTGTTGACGTCGACCGTCTGGCCGCTGTCGGCCTGCACCCATTCACCGTTGATGAGATTGGCCTGGCGCATGAAATGGCTGGTTTTCTGAAGCATGGTCTGGCCTCCGTTCGGCGCGCTGATCGGCCGTTTTTCTGGATATCTTCAATGCGCGTGCGCGATGTCCGCACGCTGGAGCCACTGCTCTTAACCTAGGGAAAGGCCGGCAAGCAATCGCAAGATGGCATATAGGGGTTGGACCAGCAAAGGCGAGAGTTGGCCGGCCGCTCCCCTATCCGAAGACGTGGAGAACCACCGTCAGCCAGAAGGACGTGGTCACCACCGCGCTCGCCGTCGCGATGGTTATCTGGTTCGACGCCAGCGCCTGGCCGGTGTTGAACTGGACGGCGATCAGGTAGGAATTGATGCCCGAGGGCAGAGCCGCCGCCACCACCGCCACCTTGGCCGTCAGCGGCGGCAGGCCAAGCACCCAGACCAGGCCAAGCACTAGCCCCGGCATCAGGAACAGTTTCAGCGCCGACAGCGCCAGCGCCGGCCGGATGTTGCCGGAGATGCCGAAGCGGCGCAGGCTGAGCCCCATGGCGAACAGCGCCACCGGCCCGGCGGTATCCGCCAGGGCATCGACCACACGCGAGACGAGCTCCGGCAGCGGCGCGCCGCTCAGGCGGAAGGCAAGTCCGGCGAGTATGCCGATGATCAGCGGATTGAGGAACAGCCGCCTGAGGAAGCTGGTGACGACACGCAGCGGATGCGCGGGCTCGCCGGCGCCGCGGCCGAACATCTCGAACAGGACGATCGAGGCCATCATCGTGACCGGCAGGTGGACGGAGACCAGCAGCGACAGGACCTCGAAGCCGCTCGGTCCGAATATGCCGAGGATGAAGGGCGCGCCGAGCAGGACGATGTTGGAATAGCCAGACGACACGCCGCCGACGATGCCCGTGCGCGAATCCCTGCCGAAGACCCGCGTGGTGACGAGATGCCCCACCGCCCAGGTGATCGCGACCGCCGTGAAATAGGCGCCCCACAGCGACCATGGCGC
>NZ_RZOJ01000614.1:0-2456 GCF_003998845.1 Mesorhizobium sp. M4A.F.Ca.ET.022.05.2.1
GCCTTGTGACGGCGCCGATCAGCGTCTCGGCGACGACGAAGAGGGCGGCCGAGGAATCCCAGGCCGAGGGCACAGCGGTGCGTCCGGCGATGACATGGCGGGCGAAGCGGGCGATCGGCGACAGCCATTGATCGGTGAACAGCACGATCTGAACGCCGCGCTGATGCGCGGTCTCGGCAAAGCGCACCAGACTGTCCTGGTAGCGCCTGATGTCGAAGATCACCAGCACGTCGCGCTTGCCCATGTCGATCAGCCGGTCGCGCCAGATGCTTTCCTGTCCGGCGAGGTGGTAGACGTCCGGCTGGACGATGGCGAGGTGCGCGGCCATGTAGCGCGCCAACGGATCGGTGAAACGGCCGCCGATCAGGAAGGTCTTGCCGCGCCTGGCGGCGAGCAGTGCCCCGATGTCGGCAAGCTGCTTCTCAGACAGGTGCCTGAAGGTCTCGCGCATGTTCTCGAGCGTCGCCTCCAGCATCGGCGACACCGCGCCGCCGCCGGGCGAGGCCGGGTTGAGCGTGCGCGACGCCGGCGACTGCAATTGCGCCGCCAGTTCGTCCTGCAGCGCCGACTGGAATTCCGGATAGTTCTGGAAGCCGAGGCGGGCGACGAAACGCAGGATCGTCGGCGAGGACACGCCGGCTGCGGCCGAAAATTCGGCAACCGTCTTCAGCCCGATCAACGGATAGTTGGCGATCAGCGTCTGCGCCGCGCGCCGCTCGCCGGCCGGCATGGCGCCAATGCGGTCGGAAATCAGTTCGGCGATGCTGGAGATCATGGTTTTCCCCCACCTATTGGCCCGGTCGACGCTATTCCCCGAAATCGCGTTTGACAAAGCCGGACAAACTGTATGAAATCATCCGCACGGGCGCAATGAGACAAAATACGTAACATACGATACAGCGCTCCCCAGGGGACGACTGACTATGGAGACAGCACGGCCCGCCAGCCCTGCATCGCCTGAAACCGTAGGGGTAACGAACCCCGGCGGGGCGAGCCCGTTTGTTCTGACTTGCGACCACGCCTCCAACTTCCTGCCGGCCGAATTCGGCACGCTCGGCCTGCCGGCGGAGGACCTCTCCCGCCACATCGCCTGGGATCCCGGCGCACTGCCGGTCGCCCATCGCATGGCCGCCGCGCTCGACGCCACGCTGATCGAAACCCGCATCTCGCGCCTCGTCATCGACTGCAACCGGCCGCTCGATGCGCCGGACCTTGTGCCGCCGATAAGCGAGACCACGGTCATTCCCGGCAATGCCGGTCTGTCGGACAAGCAGCGCGCCCGGCGCATCGACCTGTCGTGGCGGCCGTTCCACGACACGATCGCGCGCATCATCGACGAGCGGCTGGCGCGTGGGCAGGAAACGCGGCTCGTGTCGGTGCATTCCTTCACGCCGGTCTACAAGGGCAAGAGCCGGCCCTGGCATATCGGCATCATCCATGACGAGGACCGCCGGCTGGCGGTGCCCCTGATCGCGGCGCTCAAGCGGCTCGCCGGCGTCGCCGTCGGCATCAACGAACCCTATTCGCCGGCCGACCGCGTCTATTTCACGCTGGAACGGCATGCGCGCTCGCGCGGCCTTGCCTGCGCGATGATCGAAATCCGCAACGACGAAATCTCCGGCGAGGCCGGGCAGCGGAAATGGGCGGATCTGCTCACCGGCATTTTTTCTGATCTGGAGCCCGAGGAGGCCAGCGGCTCCCGACAACGCGCAGTGGGAAAGTCAGTACAATCGGCCAGCTAAGAACTAAAGGGGACTTCAAATGACAGCACCGGGTTATACCGAAGTTGATAAGGCGGAGGACGTAAAGCACCTCCACAGCATGGGCTACGCCCAGGAACTGGAGCGGCGCCTCAGCCGCTTTTCGAATTTCGCGGTTTCGTTCTCGATCATCTGCATCCTGTCCGGCGGCATCAATTCGCTGGCGCAGGCCACCTCCGGCGCCGGCGGCATCGGCATCGGCATCGGCTGGCTGGTCGGCTGCTTCGTGTCGCTGACCTTCGCTGTCGCCATGTCGCAGATCAGCTCGGCCTATCCGACGGCCGGCGGCCTCTACCACTGGGGTTCGATCCTCGGCAATCGCGGCACCGGCTGGGTGACGGCCTGGCTCAACCTGCTCGGCCTGATCACTGTGCTCGGCGCCATCAATGTTGGCACCTGGACCTTCTTCGTCGGCGCCTTCGGACCGGCGCTGGGAATTGAAGGCAATCTGACCAACCAGATGATCTTCCTGATCATCATCACCGGCGCCCAGGCACTGATTAACCATCTCGGCATCAAGCTGACGGCGAAGCTCACCGACTTCTCCGGCTATCTCATCTTCTTTGGCTCGATCCTGATCGCGATCGTCTGCCTTGCCGCCGCCGAGACCTGGGACGTCAGCCGTCTCTTCACCTTCCACAACTACTCGGGCGATGCCGGCGCCGGCGTCTGGCCGTCGGTGTCGAACGCCTGGGT
>NZ_RZOJ01000615.1:0-2446 GCF_003998845.1 Mesorhizobium sp. M4A.F.Ca.ET.022.05.2.1
ATAGTAGCGCTCGGAGGTGTCGATGTTGTGGTTGTAGTAGTCGAGCCCGGCCTGCTTGAGCCGTTGCGCCTGATCGAGGTCGAGCATACCGAGCGTCATGCAGGTCTCCATGCCGAGCGCCTTCACGCCCTCGACCATGGCGATCACCGCCTCCATGTCGCGCTCCTTGGGGCTGCGCCACGCGGCCCCCATGCAATAGCGCGTGGCGCCGGCATCGCGGGCCTTCGTCGCCTCGGCGATGACGCGTTTGACCTCCATCAGCTTCGAAGCCTTGAGGCCGGACTGGTGATGGGCGGACTGACTGCAATAGCCGCAATCCTCGGGGCAGCCGCCGGTCTTGATCGAGAGCAGGCGCGACAACTGCACCCGGTTGGGATCGAAATTCTCGCGATGGATCGTCTGGGCCCGGAAGAGCAGGTCGTTGAAGGGAAGATCGTAAACCGCCCGGGCTTCCGCCCGGGTCCAAGGCGGAAGCGCCCAACCGAGAGGGTCCGATGTCAGGTCCAGGCCAAGTTCCGCGTTCATTCCACCTCCATCAGCAAAAGCGTTTGGGTATCAGCCAAGAAAACGGACTTCGGAGCCCGTCACGATCTGCCCACCAGCGCCGGCACGGGCAGAGCAGTGCGAGCTTCGTCGAGGATGGAGAAGCTGTAGCCTCCGCCCGCATCGCGCTCGACCGAATAGGTCAGGCGGTCGACGATCCGATTATCCTTGTCGAAGGTCAGCACACGCGGTTTGAGAGCGGTGAGCTCCGCCTGGTCCACATAGACCGAGTTGCAGATGATGACCTGGTCGCCTGGCTGGCAGGTGCGGGCCGCGGCGCCGTTGAGAATGCAGCAGCGCGAGCCGCGTTCGCCGAGGATGACATAGGTCGAAATCCGCGCGCCCGAATTCTTGTTCCAGATCTCGACAAATTCCATCGGCAGGATGCCTGCCTGTTCGCAATGGTCGGGATCGAGCGTGATCGAGCCGTGATAGTCGAGATTGGCCTCGGTGACATGGATGCCGTGCAGCTTGCCGGCAACGATTTTGCGCATCCCTTCCTCCAAAACGACTTTCGATCCTGTGCCCCTGTGCCGCTGTGCCCCTGTGCCTCGCGTTCGCGGCGCCTATCGCGTGCCTTCTTCGGCTTGAGCGCAAGAACGCTCCCTTCTGATCGCGTCGCAGGATTCGGTGAAGGCGACATCCAACAGGCAACCGAGTGCTTCCAGTCCGTGCGAGGCAGCCATCTGCCGCAGTTCGTCGAGCCGGCAGATGATAAAGCCAAGTGCTTCCACGCGGTCCTTTGTTTGCCCCTGGCCCGTCGCTTTCTCCTCGCCGCTAGAACTATGCGGTGCGCCAAGCAGGCTTGGGTCAGCGGTCGGTGGAACTAAGGACATGGTGGCGCGAGTTAGTCTGCGGCCAAAGGAGTTCCTGCGGTCCCGGTTCATGCCCTCCCCCTCAGTTCAGATGCCTGCGGCAATTCCGGTCCGCAGCCATATCAAGGCCAATGTCGAGAATGGGAGCGCTATGGGTAAGCCAGCCGACCGAGATGAGATCGACCCCGGTCGCGGCAATTGCGGGAGCCGTTCTCGGCGTTACCCGACCCGATGCTTCTGTGAGAGCTCTGCCGCCGACCATCGTCACAGCCTGGGAAAGTTCCTCGGGCGACATGTTGTCGAGAAGCACGGCGTCAACGCCGACTTGGAGTGCCATCTCAAGCTGGTCCAGCGTGTCGACCTCGACCTCTATCTTGACCATGTGACCTATGGCGCCGCGTGCTCGCTCGATGGCGGTACGGATATCGCCGGCAATAGCGATGTGGTTGTCCTTGATGAGCACGGCGTCGTCGAGCGCGAAGCGGTGGTTGGCGCCGCCACCGGCGCGCACGGCATATTTTTCCAGGACACGCAGACCGGGCGTCGTCTTTCGCGTGCACACGATCTTTGCGTTAAGGCCGCGCACCGCGTTTACGAGCGCTGCCGTAGCCGTCGCTATGCCGCTTAGCTTGCAGAGAAAATTGAGCGCCGTCCGTTCCGCCGTCAGCAGGCTGCGCGCCGGCCCGCTTACGATCGCGATGGTTTCGCCGGCCGAAACCTTGCCGCCCTCCGGACAGCGCAACTGCATGCTGATCCCAGGATCGACCAGCAGAAAGGCAAACATGACCAGATCAAGCCCGGCGACAACGCCCGCCTGCCGGGCATTCAACGCGAGCGTCGCCTTGCAATCGGCGGGGATGATCGCATCGCTCGTGATGTCGCCGGCCCTGCCAAAATCTTCCAGAAGGGCGCTGCGCACGATCGGTTCCAGGACGATCTGGGGGAGCGGTGCAAGGGAACTCATATCAGCAACTCCGTTCGGATCTCTGCCAGCTGAGCGCGACGGCACTCTCAAAGGCTGTGCAGAGCGTCAGTCGCGACGGGAGGGCGGCAGCATCGCGCCCAGTGAAATCGGACCGGTAGTGCGA
>NZ_RZOJ01000616.1:0-2435 GCF_003998845.1 Mesorhizobium sp. M4A.F.Ca.ET.022.05.2.1
GCGTCTGCACCTGGATGACGGCAAGCACGATGCCGGCGGCGGCAAGCACGGCGACGACCGGCAGGATCGCGCGCGAAAACCGATGCAGGAAAGCCCCGGCATCCTTCGACTGCTGCCTCACCGAAAGCCCGAGCGGCACCAGCGCGCCGGCCCAGAAGGCGATGCCCGCACCGTGCAGGAACACCATCGGCCGCGTCAGCCACTGCGGCTCGGCCGCGCTGGCATGGCCGCTGGCGGCGAGCGCGGCGCCGACGCCAGCCAGCCCGGCAAGGGCAAGCGGCTTGCGGCCGCCGCGCGGCCCGGCCAGCGACAGCAGGCCGAGACCAAGCGCGATCAGCGCGATCAGAACGGTCCAGCCGAAGCTGGTGGCGAACGCGGTCTGCCAGACCACCGGCTGCGCCAGCCGGGCAAGCGGCGCGCCGAGCGCATCGAGCCCCTGCAGCCCGAGCGACATTGGCGCCGCCGCCAAGCCGCACAGGATCGCGCCGATGACGAAGCGCCGGCCGCAGCGTTGGTCCTCGGCCAGCCAGGCAAGCGCGAAGGCGCCGCCGACACCAAGAAACAGGCCAACATAGAGCAGGACCTTGCCGATCCAGATGGCTGACCGCAGGTCCCAGTCGACCGCCCCCCCAGCCACCGGTGGAGCGCTCGGCGCGCCGATGGAGAAGAGCACGGAGCCGCCGACCGGATGGCCATCCTCCGAAATCACCCGCCAGCTCAGCACATGCGTGCCGGCTTTCAGCGTCTCGGGATTGTCGATCTCGATGGTCTGATCGTCGAGCCGATAGGACGTCAGGACAAGCTGAGTGCCGTCCGGCCGCACCAGGTTGAGCACCAGCGGCGACACCGGCTCGCTGAAGCTCAGCGAGAATCTTTCCGGGCTTTGCGCCAGCACCGCGCCGTCCACGGGATCGGCGTTGATCAGCGCCGCATGCGCGAAGGCGCGGTCCGGCAGCGCCATAGCCGCAAACAGCAAGATGACGGCCAGAAGCCGGGCAAAAAGCCGGGCGGCTCGCCAGTCGTCGATGCAGGTCCTTGGGGAAGCGCTCATGCGACCATCGCAAGCAGGCGGCGCGCGCCCTGGAACGGAGCGCGCCGCCGGGAGATCATTTCTTCGGCAGGAGCTTGATGCCGGGCGCCGGATTTTCCAGCTCGTCGTCCTCCTGCCCGGCGGCCGGTATCTCGATCCAGCGCGCCGCGGCGCCGCCGTCGCATTCCTGCACGACGGGGAAGTAGAGCATCTGGCCGACGGGCAGATCCGCCGTCAGATTGGCTCTGAAGACGAACTCGTCATAGAATTCGTCCGGCAGATTGCCGCCGCTCCAGTCGACCTCCTTGACGCCGGTGGTCAGCGTCTCGCCATAGAGCTGGTAGGACTTCTCGTACTTGCCTTTCTTGGTCTGCAGCGTCCAGCCGGGTTTCGGCATCGGCTTCACCGAGATCATCCCTTCCGGAATCTGCACGCGCACGGCGGTCGTCGCCTTGCCCTCACAGCCATGCGGCAGGCGAAGCACCGCCTTGTAGGTCGAACCGACAGGCGCTTCCTGGGTTTCCAGCGTAACATGGGCCAGCGCCGCATTTGTCCCGAGCGCGAAAAGCACGCCGGCCGTCAAAAGATACTTGTTCATGATTGTCCCTCGAAGTTTGTGTGGTTGCCGGGTCACTCGGCGTGGTCCATGTCGGTGTCACCGGTTTCACCCATGCCTTCGACTTCGAACTCGACGGTTACGCTGCCGGCCTTCTCGAAGGTGAGCGTCGCCGGGAATTTTTCGCCCTGCTTGGGCTGCCGCTTCAGCCCAACGAACATCAGGTGGTAGGCGCCCGGCTTGAGCGCCACCTTGCCGCCGGCCGGGATTTCGAGGCCGCCGCTGACCGGGCGCATGGTCATGACGCCGTCCTTGACGCCCATCTCATGCAGTTCGGCCTTCTCCGAAATGTCGGAGGCAATCGCCAGCAGCCGGTCCGGCGAGCTGCCTTTGTTGATGATGGTGAAATAACCGCCAGCCACCTTGGCGCCGGCAGGCGTGGCCCGCGACCAGGGATGCTCGATTTCGAGATCGCCGGCCTTGAATTCATGCGCGAAGGCGGCGCGAGCGCCGACTAACAGCATGGCGAGGGTGGAAAGGACGATGCCGAGGCGCTGCCAGCGCCGGGATCGGTTGCTGCGGCCAGACGCGCTGGCCTGCGTTGCGGTAAGGGAAAACATGGTTGCTCCATGATGCGGTGACCGCACCGCCGCGACGCCGCGGACGGTCCGGACGTTGGATGAATGCGCCCGCGAAAGGTTCCGCGGATCGGACAGTCAGACTATTGCCGGCGGCGCGCGCGGATTGGCCGGAGAGCGGGTGCGGGCAAAGTCCAAGTGCCTGAACGCCGGCGCCGGGAAGGCGACGGCCTCCAACAGCTCCGCTCGGACCAGCGGGCTAGAGTCCGGC
>NZ_RZOJ01000617.1:0-2420 GCF_003998845.1 Mesorhizobium sp. M4A.F.Ca.ET.022.05.2.1
GCAGAGCGTGGCGCTGATCTCGGACGCCGGCACGCCGCTGATATCGGATCCCGGCTACCGGCTGGTCGGCGAGGCGCTCGACCATGGCATCCGCGTCGTGCCCATTCCCGGTCCGTCGGCGGCGCTGGCGGCGCTGACCGCCTCCGGCCTGCCTTCGGACGCCTTCCTGTTCGCCGGTTTTTTGCCGGTGAAGACCGGCCAGCGGCTGACACGGCTGGAGGCGCTGAAAAGTGTGCCGGCGACGCTGATCTTCTTCGAATCGCCCAGGCGGCTGGCCGAGACGCTTGCGGCGATGGTCGAGGCGCTGGGCGGCGGACGTAAGGCGGCGATCGGCCGCGAGCTGACCAAGACCTTCGAGGAGAAGCGCACGGGCACGCTCGACGCGCCTGCCGGCCATTACGCGGCGGCCGACACTCCGAAGGGCGAGATTGTGGTCTGCGTCGGCCCCGCCGAAGCGCAGGAGGACCAGCCGGCGGACATCGACCGTCTGCTGTTGTCGCTCGCCGCCGAGATGCCGGCCTCCAAGGCGGCGGCGGAAGCGGCAAAGATGACCGGCGGCCAGAAGCAGGCGCTCTACCGGCGGCTGCTCGAACTCAGGGGCGTTTCGGGAGGAGACAGCGGTGGCTAAGCGCCCGGCCGCCGGCCGCCTGAAAGCCTATCGGCGCGGTCATCGCGGCGAATGGCTGGCGGCGCTGGCGCTGATGCTGAAAGGCTACCGGATCCTGGCGCGCCGCCACCGCACGCGGCTCGGCGAGATCGACCTGATCGCCAGGCGCGGCGACCTGGTGCTGTTCGTCGAGGTCAAGGCGCGGCGTTCGCTGATGGAAGCGATGGAGGCGATCGCCCACGGTTCGGAGCGCCGCATCGAGGGCGCCGCCGACTTATGGCTGTCGCGCCAATCCGACTATGGCAGGCTCTCGGTGCGTTTCGACATGGTGGCGGTGCTGCCCTGGCGCTGGCCGGTGCATGTCGAGAACGCGTTTTATGGGCGGAATTGAGGGCCTCACCCCCAGATCATCAGCGCCACCAGCCCGAGCCCGCCGACCACAAGCCGCCACCAGCCGAACAGCGAATAGCCGTTGCGCGAGACGTAATCGAGCAGGAAGCGGACGACGAACAGCGCGGTGACGAAGGCGGCGACGAAGCCGATGGTGATGATCGGCAGGTCGGCCGAGGTCAGTACGTTACGGTTCTTGAACAGGTCGAAGGCGAAGGCGCCGACCATGGTCGGGATGGCGAGGAAGAAGGAGAATTCAGCCGCCGCGCGCTTGTCGACGCCGAGCAGCAGCGCGCCGACGATGGTCGAGCCGGAGCGCGAGGTGCCGGGGATCAGCGACAGGCACTGGAACAGGCCGATCTGCAGATAGAGCCGGGTCGGGAAACGTTCGACGTCGCGATAGACCGGCTTCAGGGCCAAGCGGTCGACCACGAGCAGGACCACGCCGCCGATGATCAGCATGATGCAGATCAGCCGCGGCGATTCGAACAGGATCGTCTTGATGAAGTCGTGCGCCAAGGCGCCGATGATGGCCGCCGGCAGGAAGGCGATGAGGATGCCGAGGGCGAAATGCCGCGTCAGCCGGTCATAGGGCAGTTCGGTGAGCATCTGCCACAGGCGTTTGAAATAGACGCTGAGGATGGCGAGGATGGCGCCTAGCTGGATCAGGATCTCGAAGGCCTTGCCGGTCGAATGGAAGCCGAGGAAATGGCCGGCGAGCAGGATATGGCCGGTCGAGGACACCGGAATGAACTCGGTCAGGCCCTCCAGCAGGCCGAGCAGCAGCGCTTCGACGATGGTCTGGCTATCCATGGCAACCTCGGAATTGTGGCTTGGGGAAGGGCTTGCTTGTCATGGCGCGGAAGTCCCCCTATAGGTCGCAGCACCCTGACGGTCCGCTTTGCGGGCGGCCAAGACTTACCGGCGCGGCCGGCGATTCGCCAGTGCGCCTTATTATCGCGGGACCATGCTGACGCTCTTCCACCACCCGATGTTCGCCACCTGCCGGTTCGTGCGCCTCGCCTTCGGCGAATATGGCGAGGAGCTAGCGCTGATCGAGGAAAAGCCGTGGACGCGGCGCAAGGAGTTTTTGGCGCTGAACCCGGCCGGCACGCTGCCGATCCTGCTCGCCGAAGGCGACGTGCCGATCGTCGGCGCCATGGTGATCGCCGAATATCTCGACGAGACGCGCGGGGTGCTCAAGCGCGACAAGCGGCTGTTCGCCGAGGACCCGATGGAGCGCGCCGAGATCCGCCGGCTGACCGACTGGTACCTGAACAAGGCCGAGAGCGAGGTGACCAGGCATCTGGTGCGCGAGCGCGTGCTGAAGCCGGTGATGCCGGAGACGGCGGGAGGCGGCTCGCCCGATTCGGCGGCGATCCGCGCCGCGCGCGCCAACATCCGCCAGCACATGAAATACACC
>NZ_RZOJ01000618.1:0-2413 GCF_003998845.1 Mesorhizobium sp. M4A.F.Ca.ET.022.05.2.1
CGACTGGGCAGGCTACCGCGCCGATTTCGAGCGCGAGGCGAGCGCCATCCTCGGCCGCAAGGTCACCGTCGAGGGTGACGCCACGGCAAGGCTGCTGCCGTTTCCCTCGGTGACCTTCTCCAATGTTTCGGTCGCCGGCGGTCCCGACGGCCAGCCGGCGATGACGGTCGAGACCTTCTCGATGGATGCGGAGCTGGCACCCTTCCTGCGTGGCGAGGTGCTGATCTTCGACATGCGGCTGGTGCGGCCGAAGGCGACGATCGACATCGCCGCCGACGGCACGGTCGACTGGGCGATGCGGCCGACCTCGCCCTTCGATCTCAACCAGATCGCGATCGAGAAGCTGACGGTGACGGAAGGCGAGGTCGCCTTGCGCCATGCCGCCGGCGGGCGCAGCCACCTGATTTCCGAGATCAATTCGACCATCTCGGCGAAGTCGCTCGCCGGGCCATGGCGGATGGATGGAACGCTCAAGCTCGACGGGCTGCGCACCAATGTCACTGCCTCGACCGGCAGAGCCGAAGGCAATGGCCAGATGCGGCTGCGGCTGAAGGCCGATCCGGACGCCTATCCGCTGGTCATCGAGACCGACGGCAATGCCGGCCTCGTCAAGGGCGCCGTCGCCTATTCCGGCCAGTTCAAGATCTCCGGCAACGACAGGAATTCGGCCGAGCTGCGCGGCACCGGCGGCGAGACGGTGAAGGTCTCGGCCGGCAAGCCAGATCCAGGCTTCCGGCTCAACGGCAAGTTCTCGCTCGATCACCAGAAGCTCGCCTTCGACGAGTTCCGCTTCGAGACCGGACCGCTCGACAATCCGTATACCGCCGACGGCAAAGCCTCCGTCAATCTCGGACCGAACCCGCGCTTTTCGATCGAGGCCAATGGCGCGCAGGTGCAGTTCGATGAAGCCGTCGGCGCCGCCGCAGTCACCGGCGTAACGCTCGACCAGCGCGTCAATGCGCTGGAGCAGGCGCTTCTGCATATGCCGAAGCCGACCATCCCAGGGACCGTCGAGGTGAGACTGCCGGCCGTGGTCGCCGGTGACACGACGGTGCGCGACGTCCACCTCTCGGCCGAGCCGGCCGAAGGCGGCTGGTCGGTGAAGTCGCTTGCCGCGACCTTGCCCGGCCGCGCCACTCTCGAAGCCAACGGCATGCTCAGCGTCGAGGACCATTTCGGCTTCAGCGGCTCGCTGCTGCTCGCCGTGGCGCAGCCGTCGGGCTTCGCCGCCTGGTTGTCCAGGGATGTCGACGAGGCGATCCGCCGGCTGCCGGCCGCCGGTTTCAAGGCCAAGGTCGATCTCAGCGAAAAGCGGCAGGCCTTCAGCGATCTCGAACTGATCCTCGGCAAGGCGAAGTTTTCCGGCCGCATCGATTCCAGCCAGCCGGACGACGCCAGGCCTTCGGTGCTGATGCGGCTGGAGGGCGGCGAGCTCGACGTCGACGGGCTGGCGGCTTTCGCCTCGATCTTCGTCAGCGACAAGGGCGCCAACCGGTTTTCCGACCGCGACCTCGACTTCCAGATCAAGGCCGGGCCGGTCAGCGCCGGCGGGCTGACGGCCGACATGGTCGACACGGCGCTGAGGCTGCGTAAGGGATTGCTCGAGATCGACCGGCTGTCGGTCGGTGGCCTGGCCGGCACCTCGATCAGCGCCACAGGGCGGATCAAGGATTTCCCAGAGAGCCCGACCGGCAAGCTCGATGCCTCCGTGGTCGCCGTCGATCTCAAGCCGCTGGTCGACGTGGCCGCCCAGCACTATCCCGACAATGAGCTGCTGAAAGGACTGGCGGCCCGGGTGGCCGCCTATCCGCAACTGCTCCAGGATGCCCGTATCGATCTGGTGACGAGCGCCGCCGATAATGGCGACGGCACGATCGGCCTGGCGATGAGCGCGCAAGGCAAGGCGGGCGGCTCGGCCTTTTCGGCATCGCTGTCGGGCAAGGGCAAGGCCGATCAGCTGGCCGAAGCGCCGCTGGCGCTGACCTTCAACGCCAGGAGCCCGGATGCCGCCGCGTTGCTGGCGCTCTACGGCCTGCCGGCATTGCCGCTCGGCATGTTGGGTGAGGCGACCACCGATATCTCCGCCAAGGGCTCGCTCAGCGGCGGGCTGGCGACGGACTTCAGCTTGGCGGCCGACGACTTCAAGGCCGAGTTCCAGGGAACGGTTGCCGATACGCCGCAACAGGGCGTGTCGGCCAAGGGTAAGGTCAGTCTCGAAGGTTCCGACATCGAGCCCTGGCTGATGACGACCGGCGTCGGCCTGCCGGGCATGGGGACGGGAACCTCGGCCTCGCTGGCTGCAGATGCCGATTTCGGCAGCGGTCTGCTGGTGCTGAGCGGGCTGAACGGCGCCATCAACGAGGCGGCCGTTTCCGGCGACGTCAATGTCGACGTGAAGGATGGAATGCCGCAC
>NZ_RZOJ01000619.1:0-2398 GCF_003998845.1 Mesorhizobium sp. M4A.F.Ca.ET.022.05.2.1
CTCCCCTTGTGGGAGAAGGTGGCCGAGCGAAGCTCGGTCGGATGAGGGGTGCTGGACGGATCGCTGCATCGACAAGATAAGCGCCGAAAATCGTTTGATTTTCTAGCGACCGAGTTTCTTCCAGCAGCCCTCATCCGTCTCGGCGCTGGGCGCCGATCCACCTTCTCCCAAAAGGGGAGAAGGCCAGAGGGCACTCAGTCCACATTGACGTCGCCCGCGCTTGCGCTACCCTCTGGCTCCGAAGCGGCCGCTCAAGAGCCGCGACGTGGAGGACGTTGGGAGAGCGCGGCAATGATCCTGACCCTGGCGCTGCTTGCAGGCCTCGTCGCGGCGTGGTTGCTGATCGGCATACTCGAATCGATGCGGCTTGGCCTGCGCTTCACGCAGGCGCTGCTCTATGTGCCGTTCAAGCTCGCCTACCGGATCGCCGACGAGCGCATCCGCGTCGCCCGCAATGCCAAGGCGCCGGTCATCTATGTGATCTCGCATCAGTCGCGCTTCGAGCCGGCGCTGATGCTATCGCTGCTGCCGGACGACACCCTGCACATCCTCGACGATGCGTCGGCGCGCTCGCCCTGGCTGGAGCCATGGCGCGAGCTTGGCCGCACCATCGCCTTCAATGCCGAGCATGTCTTCGTCAGTCGCCGGCTGGTCAGGGTGCTGAAGGGCAAGGGCCGGCTTGCCGTCTATCTGCCCGATGCGGTCGAGCCTGACGTCAAATCCTTTCGCCTGTTCCGCGCCATCACCCGCATTGCCATGCAGGCCGACGCCAGCATCGTACCGATCTTCATCGCCGGCGCGCGCGACCTGCCGATGTCGCTGACCCCGGCGGACCGGGCGCCGCGCCACTGGTTCCCGCGCCTCGCGATAAGCGTGCTGGAGCCTATGACGATCGCCGAACTGGTGGCGCGCAACCCTGACCAGGCCTCTAACACCAACGCGCTGTTCGACCGCTTCGCGGAAGCCAGGCTCTTCGGCACCAATCTCGACCGCGGCCTGTTCCTCGCCATGCGCGACGCGGCAACCAGAGTCGGCGCCTCGCACCCGATCATCGAGGACGTCATCTCGGGCGCGCTCAGCTATCGCAAGATGTTCATCGGCGCGCGCGTGCTCGGCCGCCGCTTCGAGGCGGTGTCGGCGCCTGGCGAAGCGGTCGGGCTGCTGCTGCCCAACGCCAACGGCGTGGTGCTGTCCTTCGTCGGCCTCATCTCGGCCGGCCGGGTGGCGGCGATGATCAACTACACCGCCGGGTCGGCAAGCGTCACCGCCGCTGTGCGCACCGCCGTCATCCGAACCGTCGTCTCCTCCCGCGCCTTCATCGAGAAGGCCGGGCTCGCCGACATCGCCGAGGCGGTCGAGGCGGGGGGCGCCAAAATGCTCTGGCTGGAGGATGTGCGCCAGAGCGTGACGATGCTGGACAAGCTCGCGGCCGCGCTGCTGTGGCGTTTTCCGCTGCGGCCACAGGATGCGGCAAAGCCAGCGGTGATCCTGTTCACCTCGGGCTCGGAAGGCACGCCCAAGGCGGTGGTGCTGTCGCACAAGAGCCTGCTCGCCAACGCCATGCAGGCGGAGGCGCGCATTACCATCTCGCCCGCCGACACCCTGCTCAACGTGCTGCCGGTGTTCCACTCCTTCGGACTGACCGGCGGCACCATCCTGCCGCTGGTCACCGGCGTGAAACTGTTCCTCTACCCCTCGCCGCTTCACTACAAGATCATCCCCGAGATCGCGCGCAAGGTCGGGCCGACGATCATGTTCGGCACCGACACTTTCCTCGCCAATTATGCGCGCACCGCCAAGGACGGCGACTTCTCCAGCCTGCGCTTCGTCGTCGCCGGCGCCGAGGCGGTCAAGCCGGAGACGCGCCGCGTCTATCGCGAGCGCTTCGACGCATCAATCATCGAGGGTTTTGGGCTGACCGAGGCCGCCCCGGTCGTCGCCGTCAACACCGCCATCCATGGCCGCGACGGCACGGTCGGACGGCTGTTGCCAGCCATCCGCATGAAGCTCGAAGCCGTCGAGGGCATTGACGATGCCGGCCGGCTGTGGCTCGACGGGCCGAACATGATGATGGGCTACATGACCGCCGACCGGCCTGGCGAGTTGCAGCCGCTCAATGGCTGGCACGATACCGGCGACATTGTCTCGGTCGACCGCGACGGCTTCATCACCATTCGCGGCCGCGCCAAGCGCTTCGCCAAGATCGCTGGAGAGATGGTGTCGCTGGGCGCGGTCGAGATGCTGGTGCAGTCGCTGTGGCCGGAAGAACGCCACGCCGCCGTCGCGGTGCCGGACAAAAGACGCGGCGAGCGCATCGTGCTGGTGACCACGGCCGACGATGCCAGTCCGGAGGAACTACGCGCCTTCGGCAAGAAGGCGGGCGCGGCCGAACTGATGG
>NZ_RZOJ01000061.1:0-22255 GCF_003998845.1 Mesorhizobium sp. M4A.F.Ca.ET.022.05.2.1
GCGAACAGACATGGGGGCGCTTCGGCTTCGGCGCGATGTCGCAACAGGAATCGATCGCGGTCTGCGAGCGCATCTTCGAAAAGCATCTCGGCGGCCATGCGCTGATGACCAACGCCAACCACATACGCGGTTCGGCCTGGATCAATTTCCCGCGCGTGCTGTGCGAGCGCTGGTCGTTTGAGAATCTGGCGCTGATGGGGGACGCGGCCGCATCGGCGCATTTCTCGATCGGCTCCGGCACCAAGCTGGCATTGGAGAGCGCCGTCGCGCTGGCCGACTATGTCGAGTCCGAGCCCGACCTCGAAGCGGCGTTCCGCAAATATGAGGATGCTCGTCGCACCGAGGTGCTGAAACTGCAGTCGGCGGCACGCAATTCGCTGGAATGGTTCGAGGAGGTCGAGCGCTATCTCGGCCTCGACCCGGTGCAGTTCAACTACTCGCTGCTGACCCGCTCGCAGCGCATCAGTCACGAAAATCTGAGGCTGCGC
The DNA here is from genome assembly GCF_003998845.1 of Mesorhizobium sp. M4A.F.Ca.ET.022.05.2.1. NCBI lineage: Bacteria > Pseudomonadati > Pseudomonadota > Alphaproteobacteria > Hyphomicrobiales > Phyllobacteriaceae > Mesorhizobium > Mesorhizobium sp. M4A.F.Ca.ET.022.05.2.1. The sequence continues at coordinate 489 of NZ_RZOJ01000061.1, forward strand.
GACGCCGAGTGGCTGGGCGGCGCCGAGGAATGGTTCCAGCACCAGGCCGGCGCCGGCGGCAACAGGCTGCGCCGGGCACCGATGTTTGCGCCATTCAAGCTACGCGGCATGGCGCTCAACAACCGCATCGTCGTGTCTCCGATGGCGCAGTACAAGGCCGTCGACGGCTGCCCAACCGACTGGCATTTTTCGCACTACGCGGAGCGCGCCAAGGGCGGCGCCGGGCTGCTCTACATCGAGATGACCTGCGTCAGTCCCGAAGGCCGCATTACGCCCGGCTGCCCCGGCTTCTACGCGCCGGAACACGAGGTGGCCTGGAAGCGCCTGGTCGACTTCGTCCACACCGAGACCGAGGCAAAAATCTGCGCCCAGATCGGCCATTCCGGCGCCAAGGGCTCGACCCGCGTCGGCTGGCAGGGAACCGACGTGCCGCTGCCCTCCGGCAACTGGCCGGTGATGGCGCCGTCGGCCGTGGCGTGGTCGCCCGAGAACCAGGTGCCGAAGGCGATGGACCGCGCCGACATGGACAGGGTGCGCGGTGAGTTCGTCGCCTCCACCGAGATGGCAGCCCGCTGCGGCTTCGACATGCTGGAAATCCATGCCGCGCATGGCTATCTCTTGTCCTCATTCATCACGCCACTGACCAACCGGCGCACCGACGAGTATGGCGGCTCGCTGGAAAACCGTATGCGCTATCCGCTGGAGATCTTCCGCGCGGTGCGTGCCGTGTGGCCCTCGGAAAAGCCGATCTCGATGCGCATCTCGGCCAATGACTGGGTCGGTATCGAGGGCGTCACACCTGCCGACGCGGTCGAAATCGCAAAACTGCTGCACGAGGCCGGTGTCGATCTCTGCGACGTGTCGGCCGGGCAGACCTCGATCGCGGCAAAACCAGTCTATGGCCGCATGTTCCAGACACCGTTCTCCGACCGAATCCGCAACGAGGTCGGCATGGCGACGATGGCCGTCGGCAACATCTATGAGCCGGACCATGTCAACTCGATCCTGATGGCGGGCCGCGCCGATCTCGTCGCGCTGGCCCGGCCGCATCTCACCGATCCCTACTGGACGCTGCATGCAGCGGTGGCGCTCGGCGACCGCGGCGTCAAATGGCCGGATCCCTATCTGCCCGGCCGCGACCAGCTTTACCGGCTGGCCCAGCGCGAAGCGGCGGCGGGGTTGAAGGTATGACCTCCACCGCAAAAACCACGGCCAGGCATGCCTTGGTCACCGGCGGTGGTTCAGGCGTCGGACGGGCGATCGCGCTGGCGCTCGCCGGCGCCGGCGTCAACGTCACCATCTGCGGGCGACGTGAGGCAGCCCTTGCCGAAGTGGGCAAGGAAAGCCCGCGCATCGCGGGCGTCGCCGCCGATGTCACCGATGAGGCGTCGATGGTTTCCCTCTACGAAAAAGCGGAGGCCGCGCGCGGACCGTTCGACATCGTGGTCGCTAATGCCGGCATGGCCGGCAGTACGCCGGCGCACAAGATTTCGCTGGCCGACTGGCAGCGCACGATCGACGTCAACCTCACTGGCGCCTTCCTGACGGTGAAGCCGGCGCTGTCCGGCATGCTGGCGCGGAAGTCGGGCCGCATCGTCTTCATCGCCTCCACCGCTGGCCTCAAGGGCTATGCCTATGTGGCCCCTTACGTCGCGGCCAAGCACGGCGTCGTCGGGCTGATGCGGGCGCTGGCCACCGAGACCGCCAAGTCCGGCGTCACCGTCAATGCCGTCTGTCCGGGCTTCGTCGAGACCGACATGCTGGAGGAGTCCATCCAGCGCATCGTGGACAAGACCGGGCGGTCGGCAGACGAAGCGCGGGCAAGCCTGGCGGCGACGAACCCGCAAGGACGTTTCATTCAACCGGAAGAAGTGGCGGAAGCCGTGCTGTGGCTGTGCGGCGACGCCGCCCGCTCGATCACCGGGCAGACGATCTCGATCTCGGGAGGCGAGACATGGTAGCCGGTCCGTTGCCCACCCGATCCGGCTCCGGCAAGGAGCGGCTACGGCTGTGGATCCGCCTGCTGCGCGCCTCGCGCACGATTGAGGCGGAGCTGCGCGAGCGGCTGAAGAAGGAATTCAACACCACGCTGCCGCGCTTCGACGTGATGGCGGCGCTTTACCGGTCGCAGGAGGGGATGCTGATGAGCGACCTGTCGCGCTTCCTGCTGGTGTCGAACGGCAATGTCACAGGCATCGTCGACCGGCTGGTGTCGGAAGGGCTGGTGGCTCGGGCGCGCCGCAATGGCGACCGCCGCACCTCGATGGTGCGACTGACCGAGGAAGGGTCGAGGGCCTTCGCCGAGATCGCCGCCGCGCATGAAAGCTGGGTCGGTGAGCTGCTCGGCACTGTCAGCGAGGAAGAGGCGCGCCGGCTGACCGGCATGCTGACTTCGTTCCGCAGCAACTGGGAGGGACGCGAATGAGCGCCATGGCCAACCTCAAGCCGAAGCACTTCCTCTGGGATGTGGAAGGCAAGGTCGCGAAGGTCCGGCTCGACCGTCCCGAGCGCAAGAACCCGCTAACCTTCGACAGTTATGCCGAGTTGCGCGACACGTTTCGCGATCTCGTCTACGCCGACGATATCGACGCCGTCGTGTTCCTGCCCAATGGCGGCAATTTCTGCTCGGGCGGCGATGTCCACGACATCATCGGACCGCTGGTCAAGATGGACATGAAGGCGCTGCTCGCCTTCACCCGCATGACTGGTGACTTCGTCAAGGCGATGCTCAACTGCGGCAAGCCGATCATTTCCGCTGTCGACGGCGTGGCGGTCGGCGCCGGCGCCATCGTCGCCATGGCCTCCGATATCCGCATCGCCACGCCGGAAGCCAAGACCGCCTTCCTGTTCACCCGCGTCGGTCTTGCCGGCTGCGACATGGGCGCCTGCGCGATCCTGCCGCGCATCATCGGCCAGGGCCGCGCCGCGGAGCTGCTCTACACCGGCCGCACCATGAGCGCGGCCGAAGGCGAGCGCTGGGGTTTTTACAACCGGCTGGTGGAGTCGACCGCACTCGAGGCCGACGCGCTCGACCTGGCGGCACGCATCGTCTCCGGCCCGACCTTCGCGCATGGCATCACCAAGACGCAGCTCAACCAGGAATGGTCGATGGGGCTCGACCAGGCGATCGAGGCGGAAGCGCAGGCGCAGGCGATCTGCATGCAGACAGCTGATTTCGAGCGCGCCTACAAGGCGTTCGTCGCAAAGGAAAAGCCTGTGTTCGAGGGGAATTGAGATGGGCGGATTGTTGGACACGTTGGCGGGACAGCACCCCCCTCTGTCCTGCCGGACATCTCCCCCTCAAGGGGGGAGATTGGCGGTTTCGGCGCCCCGCTCATTCTTGCGGCTTTGGCGATTGGCGAAAGCCGACATGACAGCTGATCTCCCCCCAAGAGGGGGAGATGTCCGGCAGGACAGAGGGGGGCGCCGTAGAGCACAGACCTCGCAGAACTGCGGAGGCAAACATGTCTGACCGTTCCTTCCTCAACTGGCCCTTCTTCGAGGAGCGCCATCGCCAGCTCGCCGACCAGCTCGACGCCTGGTGCGCGAAGAACCTGCCGGTCGACCATCACGATGTCGACGCCGCCTGCCGGGAGCTGGTGGCGAAGCTCGGCCGTGACGGTTGGCTGAAGCCGACGGCGCTCGACACGGACAATCCCGGACCGCTCGACGTGCGCACGCTCTGCATCACGCGCGAGACACTTGCCCGCCATGACGGGCTGGCCGACTTTTCCTTCGCCATGCAAGGGCTCGGCACCGGCGCGCTCAGCCTGTTCGGCACGCCGGACCAACAGCATTGGCTGGGCAAGACGCGGGCCGGCAAGGCGATCTCGGCCTTCGCGCTGTCGGAGCCGCGCTCCGGATCGGACGTCGCCAACATGGAAATGACGGCCACGCGCGATGGCGACGATTATCTGCTGACCGGCGAGAAGACCTGGATTTCCAATGGCGGCATCGCCGATCTCTACATCGTCTTCGCCCGCACCGGCGAGGCGCCTGGCGCCAAGGGGATTTCGGCCTTCATCGTGCCGGCCGAGACCGAAGGCCTGAGCATCGCCGAGCGGCTGGAGACGATCGCCCCACACCCGCTGGCGCGACTGTCGTTCGACAACGCCCGCGTCCCCGCTTCCGCGCTGATCGGCAAGCCCGGTGACGGCTTTCGCATCGCCATGTCGGTGCTCGACGTGTTCCGCTCGACCGTGGGTGCCGCGGCACTCGGTTTTGCCCGTCGTGCCCTGGACGAGAGCGTCAGTCGCGCCGCAGAGCGCGAACTGTTCGGCGCGCCGATGGCGGACCTGCAGATGGTGCAGGGCCACATCGCCGACATGGCGCTGGATGTCGATGCCGCGGCGCTTCTCGTCTACCGCGCCGCCTGGACCAAGGACATGGGGGCCCCACGCGTGACCCGCGAGGCGGCGATGGCCAAACTGTTCGCAACCGACCGCGCACAGGAGGTGATCGACGCGGCCGTGCAGCTGCATGGCGGCGACGGGGTGCGCAAGGATCACATCGTCGAAAGCCTCTATCGCGAGATCCGTGCGCTGCGCATCTACGAGGGAGCATCCGACGTGCAGAAAGTGGTGATCGCGCGACAGGTCATGGGGGCGGCGTGAGACTGATGAATGTCCCGCAGCCCGCATTTCGATTAGGGGGAGTCTAGTCATGCACACCATCCTGCAGCCGGAAGGCTGGGCAAAGCCCATCGGTTACGCCAACGGCGTCGCCGCGCGCGGCCGGCTGGTGTTCGTCGGCGGCCAGGTCGGCTGGAATGCCGAGTGCCGGTTCGAGACCGACGATTTCGTCGGCCAGGTACGCCAGACGCTCGCCAACATCGTCGCCGTGCTGGCCGAGGCGGGCGGCGAGCCGCATCACATCACCTCGATGACCTGGTATTTCACCGACAAGGCCGAGTATCGCGCCAATCTCAAGGGCATCGGCGAGGCCTACCGCGCCGTCATCGGCCGCCACTTCCCGGCCATGGCGGCCATGCAGGTCGTGGCGCTGGTCGAGGACCGCGCCAAGGTGGAGATCCAGGCGACGGCTGTTATTCCGGAGTGAATTGCGCCAGGTCGACCGGCGCGCCGAAAACTCGCGCTGACGTTTGAAGGCATGGGCCCGATTCGATCAGAGATCATCGCCTTGACTATTCGAACCGCCGCTTGGCTCTAAACACAAACTGTGATCAGATGATCACGCTTGCTTCGGCGGGCGCACTCGGGCATCGCACATAGCTTCTGCCGGCATCTGAGGAAAGCAAAACCGTGGCTCTGGGCTTCGAACCCGTATCGGGACGCATCACCGTCCAGGATGGCGTCTACCAACAGCTCCGCCATGCCTTGATGGTCGGCAGCTTCGATCCGGGACAGGTGCTGACCATCGCCGCGCTGGCCGAGGCCTTCGGCACCTCGAACATGCCGGTGCGCGAGGCCTTGCGGCGGCTGGCGGCGGAAAACGCGCTGGAGATCTCACAGAACGGCTCGGCCTGCGTGCCGGTCGTCACGCGGGCGCGGCTCGACGACCTTTGCCGGGCCCGTCTCGCCGTCGAGGGGCTGGCGGCCGAACTCGGCGCGCCGCGGCTGACGACGGTCGAGATCGACAGCCTGCAGCGCATCACCGACGACCAGCAGGCGATCGGCCGCGACGGCAGCATCTATGAGCTGATCGCCAAGAACCAGCAGTTCCATTTCATCATCTACCGCGCCTCGGGCTCGGACGTGCTGTTTCAATTGATCGAAACGCTGTGGCTGCGCTTCGGCCCCTATATGCGGCTGTTGTCCAACCACGTGGCGCCGCTGATGCGCGCCGGAACGATGGAGCCCTCGGGCAGGCATGTCGCGATCATTGCCGCGCTGAAGGACAAGGACTTTGCCCGCGCCCGCGACGAGGTGGTGGCGGACATCACGGCGACGCAGATGACGCTGCGCGCCATCTGCCCCGATGTGCCAGAGCCCAAGACGGTCGACTTCACCGGTTTCGGCAAAGCTTCCTGATCTTCCTCAGCGTTGGGCTGACCCAAAGACAGAGAAGGTCTGTCGCGGCCGCGCTGGACCAAAGCAATCGGCTGCTTTTTGGCACCTTGCCGCTTTTCTTTAGCCTTAAAGGATTGATCCTCGTTTCGTTTTGTGATCACATGATCACAAGGAGCGAGACAGAAGATGTCCGGCTATTTTCTCTACCATTCGATCGGCACCTTCCCCGGCAAGGGCGAGAGCATGGCCGCCGCACTGGCGGACTTCTCTGCCATCTGGTCGGCGGAAGACGACGGCCAGTGGCCGGCCGCGCTTGCCGCGCGGCAACGCTTCATCGACACCTGGATCAGGCTGATCGACGCACCGCAGGGCACGCTGACCACCGCCGAGAACGTCACCTCGGCGCTCTACAGCCTGATCGGCGCCCTGCCCTCCGAGCGTCTGGCGGGAAAGCGCGTGCTGGTTGCCGCCGACTGTTTTCCGAGCCTGCATTTCCTGCTGGCAGGCTTGGCCCAACGTTTCAATTTCACGCTCGACACCGTGCCGCTCAGGCCTGGCGAAAGCTGGGTTCGCGACGAGGATTTCGTCGCCCGCTGGCAGGAAGATGTCGGGCTGGCGCTCATCACCTTCGTGACCTCGACGGCCTCGCACCGCTGCGATGTGGCGAAGCTCGCGGCGCATGGCCAGGCGATGGGCAGCATCGTCGGGGTCGACATCACGCAAGGGGTCGGCGTGGTGCCCTTCTCGGTGGCAGAGACGCCGGTCGATTTCGTCGTCTCGACATCGCTTAAGTGGCTGTGCGGCTCTTCCGGCGCCGGCATTTTGCAAGTCGCTCCCGACCTTCTTTCGACATGCCGGCCGGAGCTGCGCGGCTGGTTCAGCCAGCCGAATCCGTTCTCCTGGGATCTCGACGCTTTCAGCTACGCAAGCGACGCGCGCCGCTTCGACCACGGCACGCCGGCGATCCTGGCCAGCGTCGCCTCGCTGCCCGGCCTGCAATGGGTCGAGGACACCGGCATCGATGCCATACGCGCGCGCAATGCGGTGATTACAGGGCGCATCATCGGCGCAGCGCTGGACAATGGCTGGGCGATCCGTTCACCGCTGGATGCCAATGCGCGCGGCGGCAGCGTGATGATCGGCCTGCCGCAAGGCGTCGAGGCGGCGAAGCTCGTCGCGACACTGCGCGATGAGCGGCTCTATTGCGACGCCCGCGGCACGACGCTCAGGCTGTCGCCCGGCATGGTCACGGCGGACGAGGCCGTCGGGGCGCTGATTGCGCGGCTGCAAGACCTGATCGGCTCACGCCAGCGCCGCGCATCCTGATTTCAGGCGCCGCCTCGCCTGCGGCGTCCGGGAGCTGGATGCTGGAAGGGGCGGATCAGGAAATGCGCCACGCGAAGTGGCCGAACCAGAGGGAAGCAACATGCTCAAACGTCTAGGACTGATTGGCGTGGTCATCGCAGCCGGCATCGCCTTCGCCACACCCGCCTTCGCCGACAAGATCATGGTCGGCGCCTACCCCGCCAACCCGCCATGGGAATACAAGACCGATTCCGGCGGCTTCGAGGGTTTTGAGATCGATGTCGCCAACGACGTCGCCAAGCGCATCGGCGCCGAGGTCGAGTTCCAGGATCTCGGCTTCCAGGCGCTGTTCGCGGCGACAGCTTCCGGCCGCATCGACTTCGCCGTGTCGTCGATCTCGATCACCAAGGAGCGCCTGCAGAACCAGGGCTTCACCCAGGCCTACTACGACAGCGACGGCACCATCGTCGGCAAGGCGGATTCGACCATCAAGACACTCGACGACCTCAAGGGCAAGACCATCGGCGTCATCGCCGGCTCGACCGGCGAAGCCTACATGAAGGAAAACGCCGCCAAGCTCGGCGTTGCCGAAACCAAGAGCTACAACGCCCAGCAGGATCTGCTGCTTGACGTGCAGAACGGCCGCATCGACGGCGGCGCCGGCGAGCTCGCCGGCTTCCTGTTCGCCATCAAGCAGATGCCAGCGCTGAAGATCCTGGTGCGCATCCCGACCGGCGAGCGCTTTGCGATGATGACCAAGAAGGGCCACCCCCTGCTCGAAAAGGTCAACGACGCGATCACCGCGATGAAGAAGGACGGCACCATGGCCGCGATCCACAAAAAGTGGTTCGGCGTCGATCCGGAAGCCGGCACCAGCACGGTGGCGCCGGGGCCAATCCCGCAATAAGCCGGCTAATTATAGCCGTTCGCGAGAGTGTCGGTGACAAGGCCGGCGCTCTCCGATTCCCATCCGTCCAGGCCCGCGAAAGCGCGGGCTTGGCATTGCCTTGACGGTGACGCCGATGGAACTGATCGACACCTTCTTCAACTGGAGCATCCTCGTCCGATCGTTTCCGATCCTAATCCGCGGGCTCGGCAACACTATCCTGCTCGGCTGCGCCGCAATCGTCTTCGGCACCATCGCCGGGCTGGCGATCTGCCTAATGCGGCTCTATGCGCCGAAGCCGCTAAGGCGGCTGGCCATCCTCTACATCGACATCTTCCGCGCGCTCCCGATCCTGGTGGTGCTGATCCTGATCTACTACGCCCTGCCCTTCGTCGGCATCCGCCTGTCGTCCTTCGTTTCGGCGGCCCTTGCGTTGTCATTGGTGCTTGCCGCCTTCACGGCGGAAGTCTGCCGCGCCGGCATCGAGAACATCCCCAAGGGCCAGTTCGAGGCTGCCGCAGCGCTCGGCCTGCCGTTCTGGGTCGCCATGCGCAAGGTGATCCTGCCGCAGGCGATCCGTGTCGTCATCCCGCCGCTGACCAGCAACTGCGTCTCGGTGTTCAAGGACACCGCGCTGGCCTCGGTGGTGGCGATGCCCGACCTTCTGAAGCAGGCGACCGACGCGCAGGCGCTGATGGCCAATCCGACGCCGCTGATCGGCGCCGCAATCATATATCTCGCCTTCCTGTGGCCGCTGGTGCGGCTGGTCGGCTACCTCGAAGAGCGCGGCAAGGCCCAGTCCGGCGCGCACTGATCCCACCTCGAACGACATCGATGAACTGAAGGAGACGTCCGTGAACCAACACCATATCTCGAAGGCGCAGGACGGCGCTGTTTCGTTCCCGGTCGAGAAGATCCGCGCGATGTTCCCCGCCTTGCGACAGGCCGGCGACTTCATCTTCATGGACAATGCCGCCGGCGCGCAGATCCCGCAAAGCGTGCTCGACGCGGTGACCAACCATCTGGTCGGACACAATGTCCAGCGCGGCGGCCGCTACGGCCGCAGCGTCACCGTCGACCAGTCGGTCGCCGAGGCGCGCGAGAGCGTGGCGCTTTTGATCAACGCCTACAGCCCGTCGGAAATCTGCTTCGGCATGAACGCCACCTCGTTCATCCGCCTGGTCAGCCTCGGCATCGGCCAGATGCTCGCGAAGCGGGACGAGATCGTCATCACCGACATGGACCACGACGCCAATATCGCCACTTGGCTGGCGCTGGAGCAGGCCGGCGCGAAGTTCAAATGGTGGCGCATGCGCGAGGACGGCAATCTGCATGTCGACGATCTCAAGCCGCTGGTCTCGGACCGCACCCGGCTCGTCGCCTGCACGGTGACGGCGCATTCGATCGGCTCGATCGTCGACGTCGCCTCGGTGGCCAAGATCGCGCATGCCGCCGGCGCGGAAGTGTTCCTCGACTGCGTGCATTACGGTCCGCATGGCCTGATCGACGTGCAGGCTTGGGACTGCGACTACCTCGTCTGCTCCGGTTACAAGAATTTCTCGCCGCATATGGGTTTTCTCTGGGGCCGCTTCGAAACGCTGAAGCGGCTGCCGACCTTCCGCGAGGATTTCATCCCCGATGAGCCCCCCTACAAGGTCGAGGCCGGTACCTTCATCTACGAGAATGTCTCCGGCATGGACGCGGCCGTGCGCTATCTGGAATCGGTCGGCCGCAATTTCCTCGCCGAGAACAACCGCTCGCGCCGCGACAACATCGTCGCCGGCATGAACGCCATCCGTGACTATGAGTTGACGCTGGCGCGCGAGATGCTGAAGGTACTGAAGGACTGCGGCGCCACGATCTACGGCGTGGCCGACGAAGCCCGCATCCATGAGCGCGTGCCGACCTTCTGCTTCAACATCGGCAAGCTGTCACCGCAGAGGATCGTCGAGGAGATGGCGGTGATGCAGATCGGCATCCGCGACGGCCATATGTACGCGCCACGGCTGATGAGCCGGCTCAACCTGTCGATGGACAGCGGCGCCGTCCGCGCCTCGCTGGTGCACTACAACACGGTGGAAGAAGTGCATCGTTTCGGCGAAGCGCTGCGCGCGATCGTAGCCAAGCTGTCATGATCGGCTTGGCCACGGCGCTTGGAGTCAGGCCGCCTTCTTCTTGGCCAGCCTTGCCTTGATCGAACTGACATCGGCGCGCGGCGTCGCGGCGAACAGCGTCTTGGTGTAGCTGTGCTTGGGGTCTGCAAAGACCTCGTCGCGCGGGCCGTATTCGACCGCCTCGCCGAAATACATCACCATGACGTCGTCGGCGATGTAGCGCACCACCGACAGGTCGTGGCTGATGAAGACATAGGTCAATTGGAACTCGTCCTGCAGGTCGGCCAGCAAATTGAGCACCTGCGCCTGCACAGAAAGGTCGAGCGCCGAGACCGGCTCGTCCAGCACCAGCAGGCTGGGGTTCAGCATCAGCGCGCGGGCAATGGCGATGCGCTGGCGCTGGCCGCCGGAGAACATGTGCGGATAGCGGTTGTAGTGCTCGGGTCCGAGGCCGACCTTCTTCAGCATCTTCATGGCCAGGTCGCGGCGTTCCTCGGCCGGCTTGTCGGTGTTGATCAGCAGCGGCTCGCCGAGCACGTCGCCGATCTTCTGGCGCGGGTTGAGGGAGCCATACGGATTCTGGAAGACGATCTGCACCTTGCGGCGCATCTCCTTCGACAAACCGTCCCTGGCAATGTCGACCTTGTTGCCGTCGATGAACAATTCGCCCGACGTCGCCGGATCGATCAGCGTGATGATGCGGGCGAGCGTGGACTTGCCGCAGCCGCTTTCGCCGACGATGGCAAGCGTCCTGCCCTTGTCGACGCTGAAGGAGACGCCCTTGACCGCATGCACCGTGCGCGCGCCGCGGAACAGGCCGCCACCGACATGGTAGTCGCGCACGATGTTCTTGCCTTCGACGACCCTGGTGCTCATGAGGCGGCTCCGGTACTTGCCCCCTCGGGCGCCGGTTCGAACAGCATGTCGGAGACGGTCGGCAAGCGGTCGCCGACGGCGTTCTCCGGCAGCGCAGAGAGCAGCGCGCGCGTGTAGTTGCTCTTCGGGCTCTCGAACAGCGACAGCACGTCGGCCTCTTCCATCTTGCGGCCCTTGTACTGGACAATGACGCGGTCGGCGGTCTCGGCCACCACGCCCATATTGTGGGTGATCATGATCAGGCCCATGCCATATTTGGCCTGCAGCGAGACCAGCAGGTCGAGGATCTGCTTCTGGATGGTGACGTCGAGCGCCGTCGTCGGCTCGTCGGCGATCAAGAGCTTCGGATTGCAGGCAATGGCAATCGCGATCATGACGCGCTGGCACTGGCCGCCCGACATCTGGTGCGGGAAGGAGTTCAGCCGCTCCGCCGGCTCGGGAATGCCGACCTGCTTCAGGAGCTCGATGGCGCGCGCCCGGCGCTGGGCCCGGTCCATGCCCATATGGAAGCGCAGCACTTCCTCGATCTGGAAACCGATGGTGAAGCAGGGATTGAGGCTGGCCATCGGCTCCTGGAAGATCATTGACATATCCTTGCCGACGATCTTGCGCCGTTCGGCGGAACTCAGCTTCAGGAGATCACGGCCGGCAAAACTCATGCGATCCGCGGTGACCGTGGCCGTCCAGGGAAGCAGCCCCATCACCGCCAGCATCGACACCGATTTGCCGGAGCCGGATTCGCCGACAATGGCGAGCACCTCGCGCTCATCGACATGGAGCGAGACGCCGTCGACGGCGCGGAACGGACCGGATGCGGTCTGGAACTCGACGACGAGATTCTGGATGTCGAGCAGCGCCATCACGACCTCCTGAGCTTCGGATCGAGCGCGTCGCGCAGGCCGTCACCGATCAGGTTGATGGCAAGCACTGTGATCAGGATGGCAAGACCGGGGAACGTCACCACCCACCAGGCGCGCAGGATGAACTCGCGCGCCGAGGCGAGCATGGTGCCCCATTCGGGCGTCGGCGGCTGGGCGCCGAGGCCGAGGAAGCCGAGGGCGGCAGCCTCGAGGATGGCGTTGGAGAACGACAGGGTGCCTTGGACGATCAGCGGCGCCAGGCAGTTGGGCAGGATGGTGGCGAGCATCAGGCGGAGATGCCCGGCGCCGGCAACCCTGGCGGCCACGACGTATTCGCGGCTCTTCTCGGCCATCACCGCGGCGCGCACCAGGCGGGCGAAATGCGGTTGCAGCACGAGCGAGATCGCCAGCATCGCATTGAACAGGCCGGGGCCGAGGATGGTGACCAGCACCAGCGCGAGCAGCAGCGACGGGAAGGCCAGGATCAGATCCATGACGCGCATGATCGCAACGTCGACCCAGCCACGGAAATAGCCGGCCAGCAGGCCGAGCGTGATGCCGCCGGTGAGCGCCAAAGTCACCACCACCGCGCCGATGAGCAGCGAGAAGCGCGCGCCGTAGAGCAGGCGCGAGAGGATGTCGCGTCCGACCGCATCAGTGCCGAGCAGATACTGAGCACTGCCGCCGTTCTGCCACGCCGGAGGCCTCAGAAACGCGGTCTTATCCTGAACGTCGGGCGCATAGGGCGCGAGCAGCGGCGCGAAGAGCGCCGCCAGAACCAAAAGGATGAAGACGAACAGGCCGATAACGGCGCCGCGGTTCACCGAGAAATAGTGCCAGAAAGTCCTGAAGCCGGTGAGGCGGTCCGGACTGCCGCTGGCCATCGGGGCGATTTCGGTCGACTGGCTCATCATGCAGCCCTGATGCGCGGGTTGATGACGGCATAGAGCACGTCGACGATCAGGTTCACGGCCATGACGATGAGGGCGATCAAAAGCAAGCCTGACTGCACGACGACGTAGTCGCGCTTGAAGATCGAATCGACCATCCACTTGCCGATGCCCGGCCAGGCGAAGATGGTCTCGGTGAGGATGGCGCCGGCAAGCAGCGTGCCGACCTGCAGGCCGATGGTGGTGACCACCGGTATCAGCGCGTTGCGCAAGGCATGCACGCCGATGACGCGTGCCGACGACAGGCCCTTGGCGCGCGCGGTGCGGACATAGTCCTCGCCCAGCACCTCGAGCATGGCCGAGCGCGTCTGGCGGGCGATCACCGCCAGCGGGATGGTGCCGAGAACGACCGCCGGCAGGACGAGATGACTGAGCGCCGAGCGGAAGGCATCCCATTTGCCATAGATCAGGCTGTCGATGGTCATGAACCCGGTGATCGGCTTGAAGAAGAACTGCAGGCCCATGCGGCCGGAGACCGGCGTCCAGCCGAGATAGCCGGAGAAGAAGATGATCAGCAGCAGGCCCCACCAGAAGATCGGCATCGAATAGCCGACAAGGGCTGTGCCCATCAGCGACTGGTCGAACCACGAGCCACGCTTGACCGCTGCGAAGATGCCGGCCGGGATGCCGAGCACCATGGCGAAGATCATGGCGAAGAAGGAGAGCTCCAGCGTCGCCGGGAAGAGCGTCTTGAACTCCTCGATAACCGGCCGCTTGGAGGAGATGGAAACACCGAAATCGCCGGTGGCGACCTCGCCGACGTAGCGCGCATATTGCTGCCAGATCGGCAGATTGTAGCCGAACTGTTCCTTGAGCTCTTCGTAGCGCGCCGGCGTCACGCCATGCTCGCCGGCCATGGCGAGGATGGGGTCGCCGGGCAGCAGCCTGACGAAGGCGAAGGCACAGATGGTGATGCCGACCAGCGTCGGGATCAGAAGCGCGATTTTGTTGAGAAGATATCGGAGCATCTTGAAAAAGGGGCGGCGCCGTACGGCGCCGCCCGCTCTAGAGTTCTATTCGGCCTTGTCGGTGCCGTCGAAGCGGTGGATGCCTAGCGGGTCCATCATGAAGCCGCTGACATTCTTGCGCACAACCGCATAGACCTGGCTGTGGGCCAGGAGGAAGGCCGGGGCCTGCTTCTGGAAGACAACCTGGGCCTGCTCGTAGAGCTTGGTGCGCTCGGCCTGGTCGCTGGTCTTCTTGGCCTTCTGGATCAGGTCCTCGAAGTCCTTGTCGCACCAGCTCGAGTAGTTCGAGACGCCGATTGCCGAGCAGGCGAAGAGGGTGGCGAAGAAGTTGTCCGGATCGCCATTGTCACCAGTCCAGCCGATCTGGAAGGCGCCGGGGCGCTCCTTCTTCTTGCCTTCCTCGCGATACTTCGTCCACTCGTAGTTGACGATCTCGGCCTTAACGCCGACCTTGGCCCAGTCGGCCTGGATCAGTTCGGCGGCGCGCTGGAAGTTCGGGTTGTACGGACGAACGCGGTCGGACGCCCAGAGCTGGATTTCCTTCAGCCCGGCGTCGGCGAGCACCTTCTTGGCCGCTTCCGGATCATAGGAATCGAACTTCACGTCCTTGTTCCACGACCACATGGTCGGCGGGATCAGGTTCTGGGCCGGCGTGGCGCCGGCATCCTGGAACAGCGACTTGATCAGCGCCTCCCGGTCGATCGCCTGGTTCAGCGCGTGGCGAACCTCGGGCTTGTCCAGCGGTGGGATCGTCGTGTTGTAGCTCATGTAGCCGATGTTCAGTCCGGCCTGGTCGAGCAGGTTGACGTCCTGGTTGGCCTTGATCGTGCCAATGTCGGCGGGGTTCGGATAGGGCGCGACGTCGCATTCGCCGGCCAGCACCTTCTGGATGCGCGCGGTGGCGTCGGGCGTGATGGCGAAGACGAGATCGTCGATCTTTTCCTTGCCCTTGAAATAGTCGGGGTTGGCCGCGTAGCGGATGACCGAATCCAGCTGGTAGTCGACGAACTGGAACGGCCCGGTGCCGATCGGCTTGGTCGAGAAGTCGGCCATTTTGCCGTCCTTCGCGAGCTGATCGGCGTATTCCTTCGACACGATCGAGGCGAAGTCCATGCCGAGGTTGGCCAGCATCGGCGCGTTCGGCTCGGTCAGCGTCAGCTTGACGGTCAGATCATCGACCTTTTCCCACTTGGCGACGTATTTCGGCATGTCCATGCCGGTGTAGTAATCCCAGGTCAGGTTCGGCAGGTACTTCTCGCCGTTCCAGGGATTTTCCTTGTTGAACTGACGGTCGAAGGAGAAGACGACGTCATCGGCATTGAGATCGCGGGTCGGCTTGAAATAGTCGGTGGTCTGGAACTTCACGCCCGGATGCAGGTGGAAAGTATAGACCAGGCCGTCGTCCGAGATTTCCCACTTGTCGGCGAGGCCGGGCTCGATCTCGGTACCGCCATGCTTGAATTCGACAAGGCGCGAATAGACGGTGCGCGAAGAGGCGTCGAAATCGTTACCGCCCGTCGTCGTACCCGGGTCGAAATTGGCCGGCGATGCTTCCGAGCAATAGACCAGCGTCTTGGCGTTGGCCACGCCACCGAGGACGCTTGCAGCCAGCAACGCGGCTGCAAAAGTCAGTTTCTTTTTCATTGAGCACTCCCTGATGTTCTGCCAAGCCCCTCTAGCAGGCTCGCGAAGCGCGCATATAAGCACCGTTTTTCTGGCTTTGGAACACCCCGTTTGCGTACCCCACGGGAAGCAGGAAAAGAATCCGCAATCTCCTAAAATGACAGAAAAAATTAGCAGATTTTTCCGCTCACGATAATGTTAACGACCGCATTTTTTTATTGATCGGCGCTCTCGCGAAATCGACGCGGCGCGGCCTTCCTTCGCATGGGCGCTGCTCGGGAAGATGCGTTACGGGTAGCGGAGAAGAAAAGGATTTCGACGGCAAATCTTTCCCGTTCTGCCGCAAGGGCAAGACTTGCATGGCCGAGGATAGTCGCAATACATAGACGGCACGCTGGATTTCCTGAGGAATCCGCAACGATTGCGGCGGAGGACGCTCCTGTCATTCAGAGGCGGCGCGGCACGAGTGAACGACGACGGGAGGGACAGGGTGGCGAAGGCAGCAAAGACGACGGCTCCGGCCAAGACGAAGGCCGCTTCGAAGGCAGCCGCCCCTGTGAAGGACACCGCAAAACCACAGGCTAAGGCTGGCGCCGGAAAGGCCGCCAAGCCTGCTGTGACGAAAGCTCGAGCAGCGGCCAAGCCGGCTGCCGCCAAGTCCGCTGCAACAAAGCCCGCTGCCGCAAAGCCGGCCGCGAAGGCAGTTCCGACAAAAGCGATCTCGCCAGCGCCGGCAGCGAAGCCGGCGCCGGCCAAGAGGTTGCCTAAGGCGCTGACGGAGCTTGCCGCCGGGCTGCCGGAAAAGCCGTGGCTGGCAAGCTATTCAAAGAACATGCCGGCCGAAATCGGCCCCCTGCCCTACGGCTCGATCGGCGACTTCCTGGTCGGCGCCTGCAAGCAGTTTGCCGGCCAGCCGGCCTTCGTCTGCATGGGCAAGGCCATCACCTATGCCGAGCTCGAGCGGCAGTCGGCCGCCTTCGGCGCCTATCTGCAGTCGAAGGGCCTGCAGAAGGGCGCGCGCGTGGCGCTGATGATGCCGAACGTGCTGCAATATCCGGTGGCGATGATGGCGGTGCTTCGCGCGGGCTTCACGGTGGTGAACGTCAACCCGCTTTACACGCCGCGCGAACTGGAGCACCAACTCAGGGATTCCGGCGCGCAGGCGATTGTCATCCTCGAGAATTTCGCCAACACGCTGCAGGCGGTGATCGCCAAGACCTCGGTCAAGCACGTCGTGGTCGCCGCGATGGGCGACATGCTTGGCGGCCTCAAGGGGACGCTCGTCAACTTCGTCGTGCGCCGGGTGAAGAAGCTGGTGCCGGCCTGGTCGCTGCCGGGCCACGTCAAGTTCAACGCCGCCCTGAAGGCCGGCGCCGGCCTCGCCTTCAAGCCCGCCAGCGTCAGCGCCGACGACATCGCCTTCCTGCAATATACCGGCGGCACCACCGGGGTCTCGAAGGGCGCGATCCTCTTGCATTCCAATGTACTTGCCAATGTCGCGCAGAACGCGCTCTGGCTGCAGGACGCCTATGCGGTGAAGCCGAAGCCGGCGCATCCCAATTTCATCTGCGCGCTGCCGCTCTACCATATCTTCGCGCTGACGGTGAACGCGCTGATGGGCATGCAGCAGGGCGCGCAGAACGTGCTCATCCCCAATCCGCGCGACATTCCAGGCTTCGTCAAGGAATTGGAGAAATACCCGGTCCACATTTTCCCGGGCCTCAACACGCTGTTCAACGCGCTGCTCAACAATGAGGATTTCCGCAAGCTCGACTTCAAGCCGCTGATCCTGACGCTGGGCGGCGGAATGGCAGTGCAGAAGGGTGTGGCCGAGCGCTGGAAGGCGCTGACCGGCTGTCCCGTCACCGAAGGCTACGGGCTTTCGGAAACCTCGCCGGTGGCGACCGCCAACAAGTTCAGTGGCGGCGACTTCACCGGCACGATCGGCCTGCCGCTGCCGTCGACCGAGATCGCCATCCGCGACGACGACGGCAACAATGTGCCGCTCGGCGAAGTCGGCGAGATCTGCATCCGCGGGCCGCAAGTGATGGCGGGCTACTGGAACCGGCCGGACGAGACCGCCAAGGTGATGACCAAGGACGGCTTCTTCAAGTCCGGCGACATGGGCTTCATGGACGAGCGCGGCTACACCAAGATCGTTGACCGCAAGAAGGACATGATCCTGGTCTCCGGCTTCAACGTCTATCCGAACGAGTTGGAGGAGGTCGTGGCCCAGCATCCGGGCGTGCTCGAAGTGGCGGCGATCGGCGTGCCGGACGAGCATTCCGGCGAAGTGCCGAAGCTGTTCGTGGTCCGGAAGGATCCCGCGCTGACGATCGAGACGCTGACCGCCTACTGCCGCGAAAACCTTACCGGCTACAAGCGGCCCAAATATATCGAGTTCCGCACGGAGCTGCCGAAGACGCCGGTGGGCAAGATCCTGCGGCGGGCGCTGCGCGGCTAGGCTCGACCTTGAACGATCATCCTGCCGGCGGGGAGATGGCGGCCACGCGCCCCGATCCAACGGCCTTCATCAAGGCGAACATGCGCCTTGCGCCCGTCGCCGCGCTTCCCGAGATCGAAATCTACAGCGCCCATCCCGGCAGCGGGCTGCGGCGGCTCGTCGATCCGGACGGTGACGACGGGGACGCTGCGGCGCCAGAGCCGCAGCCGCCCTATTGGGCCTATGCCTGGGCCGGCGGCACCGTCCTTGCCCGTTACATACTCGACCGGCCGCAAGCGGTTGCGGGGCGCCGCGTGCTCGACCTCGGCGCCGGCTCGGGCCTGGTCGGCATCGCCGCGGCGAAGGCCGGAGCGCGCGCGGTGATTGCCGCGGAGATCGACCGCAACGGCCTCGTCGCGCTCGGCCTCAACGCCACGGCAAACGGCGTCGCGATCACGGTGGTCGGCGAAGACATCACCGCCGGGCCGCCACCGGCGGTCGACCTGGTGCTTGCCGGCGACGTGTTCTACGGGCACGAAGTGGCCCGGCGGGTGATCCCCTTCCTCGACCGCTGCCTCGCCGCCGGCATCGAGGTGCTGGTCGGCGATCCGCGCCGCGCCGATCTGCCGCTGTCGCGGCTCAAACTGCTTGCCGAATATAAGGTACCGGACTTCGGCGATGCGAAAGGCACGGCGTCGAGGCCGAGCGGGGTCTTCTCCTTCGAGACGGTCAGATCGTCTCCTTGACCCGCGCGGCCAGAAAATCGGGCAGATCGGCAACCGAATTGAGCACGACATCGGCGATCGCCGACAGCGATTCCCGCGTGCCTGTGCCGGAGAGCACGCCGACCGCCAGCCCGCAGCCGCCGGCCCGCGCCATTTCGAGATCGTGGCGATTGTCGCCGACCATGGCGATCTCGGCCGGCTTCAGCCCGGTCAGGTCGGAGAAGGCGAGGATGGTGTCCGGCGCCGGCTTCGGCCTGGCCACCGAATCATAGCCATAGGCGGCGTCGAAAAGCTGCGCCACGCCGAGCGTCACCAGCGTCTTTTCCGCGCCGCTGGTCGAATCGTTGGTGGCGACGCCAAGCCGGTAGGATCGCCTGTGCAGGACGGCCAACGTCTCGACGATGCCCGGCAGCGCCACCGCCATGCTGGAGCCCTGCACGGAGGTGATCTCGTTGAAACGGGCCACGGCAAGCATCTGGTCCTCCTCGGAGAGGCGCGGGAACCAGAGTTCGACGACATCCATGTTGGTGCCGGAGGCGAAGATCGAATCGGGCTTGAAGCGCTTGCTGAGGAAATCGAAGCCGGCTGCCGCGAGCAGCCTGTCTGCCTTCCAGCGGTCGCCCTCGGCGGCATCCATGGCCATGAAGTCGGCAATGCCGAGCCATGTCGCGTTGAAATCGACAAGCGTTCCGTCCTTGTCGAACAATATGCCTTTGATCTCCGCCAAGCCTGTCACTCCGATCCGCGCAATCGGTGAATGTGTCCCACCAGACCTGCAGTCGAGGCATCCCGCTTTGCGGCATTCTCCTTGCCTTCCACGACAGGCAGCAGGCCGGTTGCCAGTTCCTTGCCGAGTTCGACGCCCCACTGATCGAAGGAATTGATGTTGAACAGCGTGCCCTCGACGAAGACGCGATGCTCGTAGAGCGCGACCAGGCGGCCGAAGGTGCGCGGATCAAGCTTGCGGTAGAGAATGGTCACAGAGGGGCGGTCGCCGGAGAAAACCCGGTGCGGGGCGATCCTGTCGACGTCGGCCGGCTTCATGCCCTTGGCCAGCATCTGCGCGCGCGCCTCCTCCAGCGTGCGGCCCTTCATGAAGGCTTCCGACTGCGCCAGGCAGTTGGCGAGCAGGAGATCGTGATGGTGCTTCAGCTCCGGCTCGTGGCCGACAGCGGCGGCAAGGAATTCGACCGGGATGAAATCGGTGCCCTGGTGCAGCAGCTGGAAGAAGGCGTGCTGGCCGTTGGTGCCGGGCTCGCCCCAGACCAGCGGGCCGGTCGGCGTGGTGACCGCGCCGCCGTCCAGCGTCACGCTCTTGCCGTTCGATTCCATATCAAGCTGCTGCAGATAGGCCGGCAGCCTGGAGAGCCGCTGGTCGTAAGGGATCACGGCGCGGGCCGGATATCGGCAGACGACCCGGTGCCACCAGCCGATCAGCCCCAGCAGCGCCGGCAGGTTCTTCTGCAGGGGTGCCGAGCGGAAGTGCTCGTCCATCTCGTGGGCGCCGTCGAGGACGGCGCGGAAATTGCGCGGGCCGATGGCGATCATCACCGGCAGGCCGATCGCGCTCCAGACCGAATAGCGGCCGCCGACCCAGTCCCAGAAGCCGAACACGCGATCGGACGCGATGCCGAACTTCGCCACTAGGTCGAGCGCGGTCGAGACGGCGGCGAAATGCTTGCCGACGGCTTCCTTGCCCAGCGCCTTCTCCACCCATCGGCGCGCCGCCTCGGCATTGGTCATCGTCTCGACCGTGGTGAAGGTCTTGGAGGCGACGATGAACAAAGTGGTTTCGGCCGACAGGTCCTTCAGCGTGTCGTGGATATGGGCGCCGTCGATGTTGGAGACATAGTGCGCGCGCGGGCCATCGTGGTAGGGCGCCAGCGCCAGCGTCGCCATCACCGGGCCAAGGTCGGAACCGCCAATGCCGATGTTGACGACGTCGGTGATCTTCTTGCCGGTGGCGCCGGCCGCCTTGCCGGAGCGGATGGCATCGGCGAAGGCGCCCATGGCGTCGAGAACGGCGAGAACCTCGGCCTTGGTATCCTGGCCATCGACCACGACGCCCTTGCCGGCCAGGTTGCGAAGCGCGGTGTGCAGCACGGCGCGGCCTTCGGTGATATTGATCTTCCTGCCTTCGAACATGGCGGCGCGGCGACCCGCCAGATCAGCGGCTCCGGCGAGCTTCTCCAGCATCGCCATCGTGTCGGCGTCGACCGCGCATTTCGACCAGTCAAGCAGGAGATCGCCGTCGGTGGCGGAAAACGTCGCGAAGCGTTTGGGATCAGCCGCGAAAGCTTCACGCATGGTGCCTTTGGCCGCCGCGCGATGTTCGCGCAAGGCGACGACTTGCTTGTCGAAGGTTGATTGATCCAATGCGGGCTCCTGGCGGGTTTTTGAACCTATGTTAACAGGCCGGATGTTTCCGGCGCATGTCGTCGCGACATTCTATCGAGCCGATTCCATTTCATTCAAGGGCGGCATTGCCGCACTGCATCACGCTTTGATGAGGCCTTGGATACCCGGCGACGGAGGATGCGACGACGCTGCGCGTTGCTCACCAACAGGTAGGCCGCGACGCTGCGACGACGCTGCGCGTCGCGCAATGGATCACTGGCATAAATCCCAGCGATCAGAAAAATTGATTGGCGCAACCCCTTGTGCCACCCCTACACTCGACTGGTCCAGCCAAGCACAAAAAGCTGGCCATCGAGGAAACCCTTCCATGCCACAGCGCAACGACACGGCCATATGGTCCGGCCTGTTCCGGATTTCGGCTGAATCCGGCCAGACCCTGCAGGCGCAGATCCGCCAGGCGATCGTCGCCGCCATTCTGGACCGGCAGATCGCCGCTTCCATGCCGCTTCCGTCCTGCCGCATCCTGGCCGAGAAACTGGGCGTCGCCCGCGGCACCGTGGTGCTCGCCTTCCAGCAACTGGTCGACCAGGGCTTTCTGGTGGCGCGCGAGCGGCGCGGCCATTTCGTCAATCCGGAAGTGCTCGCCACCCCCGCCAAGCCGCACCAGAAGGCCCCCGACCAGCAGAACGA
>NZ_RZOJ01000620.1:0-2377 GCF_003998845.1 Mesorhizobium sp. M4A.F.Ca.ET.022.05.2.1
CCTCAATACGATGCTGGCCCGGATCGCCAAGCTGAACGAGGGCCTGAAGCAGGTTTCCGACAATATCGCGCATGATCTGAAGACGCCGCTGACCAGGCTGCGCAACCGCGCCGAGGCGACGCTGGCCGGCCGGCAGAAGACCCCCGACTACCGGCAGGCGCTGGAAAGCACGATCGCTGAGTCCGACCAGCTGATAAAGACCTTCAACGCCATCCTGATGATCTCCAGGCTGGAGGCCGGCTATTCCTCGGAGACCACCAGCCGGGTCGATCTCGCGGCAGCGGTCCGCGATGTCGTCGAGCTCTACGAGCCGGTGGCCGAAGAGGCCGGCGTCATCCTCGAGACCTCCGCGCCGCAGGCTTTTGCCGTCGACGGCAATCGCGAATTGATCGGCCAGGCGCTGTCCAACATCGTCGACAACGCGATCAAATATTCGGCCGACTCGACCGGTCAGCCCACAGTGCGCGTGGCGCTGGAGCGTGTCGGCCACGAAATCCGGCTCACCGTTTCCGACAATGGCCAGGGCATCCCCGATGATGCCGACCGCGCCAGGGTGACCGAGCGCTTCGTTAGGCTGGAGAAGAGCCGGTCGCAGCCGGGGTCGGGCCTGGGTCTCAGCCTCGCCAAGGCGATCATGACTTTCCACAAGGGCAAGCTTGATCTTCTGCCCGCCGATCCCGGATTGTCCGTTATCATGAGTTTTCCCGCACGGGAGGACCACTGATGGCGGAGAAGATGGCCAAGAAGGCAGCGGAAACCGAATTGCAGTTGCGGCCGGCGATGGCGCTTCTGCCCCTGGACAAGGGGCGTGCCAGGCGGGAGTTGTCGGAGATCGCTGCCGCGGCCGGGGAAGAAGATCTGCCGCGGCTGGTCGAATTTCTCTCTGGCAAGGGGCAGCAGCAGGACCTGCTCGCCGCCATCTCCGACCTGTCGCCATTCCTGCGCGATACGGCGCGCCGGCGGCCGGCCATTCTTGACGCGCTGTTCGACCAGACCGTCGAGGCTAGGCTCAGCGACATAGGCGATGCGATCGCCCTTTCGGCACGCGCCGAGGCGGTCACCGAAAATGGCCTGATGATGGATCTCAGGCTGTTGAAGGCCGAGGCGCATTTCCTGATCGCGCTCGCCGATCTCGCAGGCGAGGCCGAGACGTCGCTGACGGTGCGCCGCCTCAGCGACCTGGCCGATGCCTGTACCCGCGCCGCCGTCGATTTCCTGCTGCGCGACGCGCACGAGCAGGGCAAGCTCAGGCTGCCGGATCCCGAAGATCCGGCGCGCCAGTCGGGCTGGGTACTGCTCGGCATGGGCAAGCTCGGCGCGCATGAGCTGAATTTTTCCTCCGACATCGACCTCGTCGTCTTCTTTGATCCGGCCGCGCCGGCGATTGTCGATCCGCTGGACGCGACGGAACTGTTCGCGCGCCTCACCCGCCGGCTGGTGCGGATCCTGCAGGACCGCACCGAGCACGGCTATGTCTTTCGTACCGATCTGAGGCTGCGGCCAGATCCCGGCTCGACGCCGCTGGCGATACCAGTCGAGGCGGCGCTTCACTATTACGAGGGGCGTGGCCAGAACTGGGAACGCGCCGCCATGATCAAGGCGCGCCCCGTGGCCGGCGATCTTGCCGCAGGCGCCGCCTTCCTCAAGGAATTGCAGCCCTATGTCTGGCGCAAATACATGGACTATGCGGCGATCGCCGACGTCCATTCGATCAAGCGCCAGATCCATGCCCACAAGGGCCATGGCGAGATCGCGGTCAAGGGCCACAACGTCAAGCTCGGCCGTGGCGGCATCCGCGAGATCGAGTTCTTCGTTCAGACCCAGCAACTGATCGCCGGCGGCCGCTTCCCGGAACTGCGTGGCCGTGAGACGGTGCCGATGCTCGGCCAGCTTGCCGCGCGCGGCTGGATCACCGCCGACGCGCGTGATGCGCTCGCCCGGCAATACTGGTTCCTGCGCAGCGTCGAGCACGCCATCCAGATGGTCGCGGACGAGCAGACGCATGTCCTGCCCGATAGCGACGAGGGGCTGCTGCGTATCGCCCTGATGCTCGGCTTTGCCGGAGAGGCGGAGTTCGCCGAGGCCTTCCGGGCCTCGCTGCAGCAGGTCGAGCGTCACTACGCGGCGCTGTTCGAGACCGCGCCGGAGCTTTCGGCCGGCGTCGGCAACCTGGTCTTCACCGGAGACGTCGACGATCCCGACACGCTGCAGACTTTGCACCGTCTCGGCTTCCATCGGCCGAGCGACATTTGCCGCGTCATTCGCGGCTGGCATTTCGGCCGCTACCGCGTCACCCAGTCGGCCGAAGCGCGCGAGCGGCTGACGGAATTGACGCCGGCGCTGCTCAAGGCCTTCGGCCAGACGCGCCGCGCCGACG
>NZ_RZOJ01000621.1:0-2374 GCF_003998845.1 Mesorhizobium sp. M4A.F.Ca.ET.022.05.2.1
CGAATGTTCCGTCGGCGAAAATCTTGAAATGCCCTTTTGCGCTTCCCAAATGTTTGGAGCGGTCGCCAATGTCGGGACCGCTGGTCCATCCGAAACGCCGTTCCGGGTTTCGCAGCGGCCAAACGCAAACTCTGTTGCTCAATAGGAGAACACCCTATGCGTCACGTTGATTTTTCCCCGCTCTATCGTTCGACCGTCGGTTTCGACCGTCTCTTCACCATGCTCGACTCGCTCGGCCAGCCCGACGGCGCGCAGACCTATCCGCCCTACAATATCGAGCGCACAGGCGAGAACGCCTATCGCATCTCGATGGCGGTTGCCGGCTTCTCGGAAGACGAGATCTCAATCGAGGCCCACCGCAACGTGCTGACCGTCAAGGGTGAGCGCAAGGAAGAGGGCAACGGCGAAGGCTCCGAGCTGCTCTATCGCGGCATTGCCTCGAGGGCTTTCGAGCGCCGCTTCCAGCTCGCCGACCATGTCGAGGTCGAGGGCGCCACGCTGAAGAACGGCCTGCTCTTCGTCGACCTCAAGCGCAACATTCCCGAGGAGCTGAAGCCGCGCAAGATCGCGATCACCCAGTCCTCGGACAAGGCCAGGCAGATCGAGGCCAAAGCGGCCGCGTAATCCGCGAGCACCATCCGTAAGACCAGTCTCCTCCCGAGACGAAAGCGGCGCCGAGAGGCGCCGCTTTTTGTTTGCGCGGATTTCTGTGCCATCCGCAACAAAGGCTTCTGGCCCTTTTGAAGCAGGCGCCGGCCCAGCATGAAGGGCGATGTCCGATTTTTCCCTGGCGCTGACGGCAACCATCGCCATCACCTTCCTGCTGGCCGGCGTCGTCAAGGGCGTGACCGGCATGGGCTTGCCGACGCTGGCGATGGGACTTCTGGGCACCGCTATGCCGCCTGTCACCGCGGCCTCGCTGCTGATCGTGCCGTCCTTCGTCACCAATGTCTGGCAGCTGTTCGCCGGCCCGAGCTTCGCGTCGATCCTGCGTCGGCTGTGGCTGATGATGGCCGGCATCATGGTCGGCACGATTGCCGGCGCGCGGTTGCTCGCCAGCGACAACGTCAAATGGACGACCGCCGGCCTCGGCGCCGCCCTTGTCCTCTACGCCACCTACACACTCCTGGCGCGGCGGCCCGGCATTCCGGCCAGGGCCGAGCGCTGGCTGTCGCCCATCATCGGCGTCCTCACCGGCCTCGTCACCGGCGGCACCGGCGTCTTCGTGGTGCCGGCCGTGCCCTACATCCAGGCGCTGGGGCTCGGCAGGGACGACCTGATCCAGGCGCTCGGCCTTTCCTTCACCGTGTCCACCATCGCGCTGGCGCTTGGCCTCGCCTCGCACGGAGCGTTCGAGGTCGAGCATCTCGCGATGTCGTCACTGGCGGTGCTGCCGGCCCTGCTCGGCATGTGGCTCGGCCAGCTGCTCAGGCAGCGCATCAGCCCGGCGACCTTCCGGCGCTGGTTTCTGATCTTCCTGATCGTGCTTGGCCTGGAACTGCTGGCGCGGCCGTTCCTGGGCTAGCCCTTAGCCCTTTGCCGCCAGCGCAGCCTCGACATTTTGTCGGTGAACGGCTTCGTATGGCGCGAAATACTCGACGGCCGTCGAGGCAAACATATCCGCGCCGAAGGTTCTCAGATCCTGCTTGGCCAGGTCAGGCTCTTGCCGGCAGACAAGCAGTTTTCGAACATAGGCCTGGGTCGCGGCGATAAGGCTTCTGTCATAGCCACCTGCTGCAATTGTTTCGCAGGAACCGTGGTTGGGCAGGATGCGATCGAACCGCCAGCCGGCCATGCGCTCGATGTCGATCAGATGTTCGGCAAGACGCTCCGGTTCGGAGACATAGGTGATCGAGTCCTCCAGCGTGTCGCCCGCCAGCAACAGGCCGGCATCGGGCATCAGCAGGACCGTGCCGTCATGGCTGTGGATTTCGACCTGGCGGAGTTCGACGGGGATCGCTCCGACGGTCAGATGGAGGTTGTTGTCGAATATCCTGTTGGGGAGCACGAGCGGCCTGATCGGCGGATTGCCGCCTTCGATCTCGGCCCGGCCACGTTCAAGGGCCGAGGCTGTGAGGCGGTTGGCGATGATCTCGCAATCATGGAACACCTCGTTCCCGGCAATATGATCGTCATGCCAGTGGCTGAGCACGACGCGGATCGAGGTCACGCCCATCTCTTCGAGCGTCCGCCGGACAAGGCGGGCGTGGGGCAGGGATATATGCGTGTCATAGACAAGCGCTTGCGATCCATCGACGATCGCATAAGTGCAAATGCCCAGCGAATAAGCGCCGTCGTCGAGCCAGTTCGGCTCCTCCGACCAGATGCGAACGCCATCGAGGCGGCCATCGTAGAAGCCGACAACGTTTGGCGC